>JADLCC010000129.1 GCA_020847425.1 Saprospiraceae bacterium | reverse complement strand
CTGTAAAAAGAATCGGTCGTGGCATTCAGGATGCCCATCACCAGCGGGTGCGAAAGATCGAGCAGGCGGCCACGGCAGGAGAGGGTGGAGTGCATTTTTGTTGAGGGTGTTGAGGGTTGAAAATGTTGAGGGTTGAGGGGTTGAGCATGTTGAGGGGGCGCACGCCCGGGCACCCAAAAAAGTTTGCCAAAGTTACCATCAAAAAATAAGGCATTTTTTTCGACCATGAAAATAAAAATGCCGGGTGCTTTCACCCTCAACAATCTCAACCCTTCAACCCTCAACAATCTCAACCCCTCAACAATCTCAACCCCTCAACCCTCAACATTTTCAACCCCTCAACAATCTCAACCAAATTCCCCTATTTTTACGCCTGCTAATTATTTCATCGACTTGGTACTTAGTTTACATTATCTGCAAATGCCTGATTATCAACAACTGATAACCAATAACCAATAACGGATAACTACTTTTCATGAATCACCTCGCTTTACCTTCTTTTTCGCAGCAAGGCCACCTGCAGGCAGTTATCGAAATTCCGGCAGGAACGAATACCAAATACGAGTACAACAAACAACTGTTTGAATTTCAACCGGATATCCGTGATGGAAAGCCTCGTCGCGTCGATTTTATGTCTTATCCCGTCAACTACGGTTTTATTCCTTCCACCAAAATGGACAAGGAGCGCGGCGGGGACGGCGATCCGCTCGATGTGCTGGTGCTGGCCGAACATATCCCGACCGGCACGGTGCTGGAGGTGCAGCCCATCGGACTGCTTTTGCTTAAAGACCTGGGCGAACTGGATAATAAAGTGCTGGCTATTCCTGTTGATGTTTCCAAAAGAATTATCCGGGCAACCGACTGGAACAGTTTTCAACGCGATTACAGCGCGATCCGGCATATTTTTGAACTGTTTTTTACCTATTACGATGGTTTAGGTACCATGACATTGATGGGCTGGGCCGACGAATCAGCAGCCATCGAGGAAGTTAAAAAATGGCAAACACAGGTTTAGAAACAACCATTTCCAATCTCTTGCGTTTTCTTTGCCGCATCGATAAGACCTTCTTCCCATGAGTTCAGGCATTTTACAAGCTTCGCATCAACTGACTACGACCTCTCAGCAGGTCATGCGGTACAGTTATTTCCGTTCCATTGAAGCTGCCGGTAGCGATTGGGATGCCGCCGCCCCGGCGCACGATATCTTTTTGCAGCGCCCTTACCTGAATATCCTGGAAAACAATCCCCCGGAAGGCATGCGTTTCGGTTACCTGGTATTTTACCAGAATGAAGAACCTGTGGGTGTAGCACTGTGCCAGATCAAATATTTCAAGGGCGACGACAATATCAACGACCTGAATGTATCGAAACAGGAGCCCTGCTTTTTTTTCGGACTGGCTCAATGGTTCAAACGGTGGGTAGCCGGAAAAACGGCAGCAGATATTCTCATTTGCGGCAACATGTTGTTGACCGGAGAGCATGGTTTTTACTTTGATTACCGGAAAATCAATCAGGATGAAGCTGTTAAGTTTCTTGAAAAAGCGCTGGATGAGGTAGTGGATGTTTTGGGCCGGGAAGGGGTGAAAATGCCTGTCATTTTGGTCAAGGATATTGCGACCGAACACCAATCACAGGGCACAGTCCTGTCAGAAAAAGGATTTACGGAGTTTTGTATTCAGCCCAATATGGTGCTCGATTTGCCTTACGAGAATTTTGAGGCATATCTCGCTGCCATGTCGACAAAATACCGCACCAGGGCCAAACGGGCGATCAAAAAACTGGAAGGCGTTGAAAAAAGAGAAATGTCGCTGGTGGATATTCAGCGCGAACTGCCGAATATTTATGGGTTGTACAAAGAAGTGGCCAAAAACGCCGGCTTCAATATGGTGGACCTCAATGAATACTACCTGCTGGCACTTAAACGCGACCTGAGCCAACACTTCAGGATGTGCGGCTACTACCAGGGTGATCAACTGCTGGCTTTTTACACCACCATTTGCAACGGCGATGAAATGGAGGCGCATTTTATCGGCTATGATAAGGCGCTCAACCACGACCTGCAATTGTACCTGAATTGCCTGTACGACATGGTTCGGCAAGGTTTTGAAGCCGGATGTAAAACGATTGTTTTCGCCCGTACGGCCCTGGAAATCAAAAGTTCCGTAGGCGCCGTCGCACATGATCTGCTGTGCTACGTACGCCACCAGAATGCATTGATCAATACCTTTACGGGAACGATCCTGGAATATTTAAAACCGGTGGAAGAGTGGGTGCCGAGGCATCCGTTTAAGGAGGAGCATGGGTAATATAGTGTTTAGTGTGTAGTATTTAGTGTTTAGTGTTTAGGGCACTTTGCCCAATCTATGCACTGTTGCCTTGGGCAAAGTGCCCTAAACACTAAATACTACACACTAAACACTATATCACCGCATCACCGCAAATTGCTCCACCTGCAAACGCCCCTGCGATTCTATCCACAGCAGGTATAAGCCGGGCGCAGGCCGTTCGAGCATCACCTGGTGGTTAACGGAAGCCAGGTCTTCGGAAGCGCCGTCCCAGATTATTTTTCCACTTACATCCGTGATCCACCATTCGGCAGCGGCAGGCTTCCCGGATTTGGGCTGTACCACAAAGGCTCCGTAATTTGGATTGGGAACCACCAGGTATTCCCGTGCCTGCGTACCTCCGGGGTCCTCAATGTCTGCGCCTTCATCAATCCATATGGCGGTTTCATTGGTGCAGGTATACGCGAATTCATCGAACAACATACAGGCCCGGTTGGTAATAACCTGTCCGGGTTCCACAAACGACAAAGGCCGCACACTGAACATGATAAAGCCAAAGGAGTTGCCCGGGTCGGTTTCGCGGCTGGGCAGGTTAATATTGTCGAAATACCAGCGCAGGTTGTTGTTGCCGTCGCGGAAAAAAGAATATGCGTGGCTGGCGCTGACCAAACTAAGTGAACTGGGATCGAAGCGGGGGTCGAGCGTATCGAATACAACGAGTTGATAAGCCGTATCTTGGCCCAGATTCTGGAACCGGATGAGATAAAGAACTGTGGCGCCCTCCGCGATTTCAGATGTCGTCAGAACAGCATCTCCCAAAACCTGTACATCATTTTGTGCCCGTGCCGATTCGCTTGTGTAGAGAAGCAAAATAAATAGCAGCGAGGAAAAGGAGCGTTTCATGACCACAGAGAATAGTTACTTGGTAAGGTAATATTGTGGATGATTGATTTTACAGAACCCGAAGGTAAGGAAATTATCTTTGCCTGTTTTAGTGTTAACACTTGTGCGAATGCAACTCCGCTGGCAAATTGCCCAATTTTTTGAAATGCGCTGGTGGCGGCGCTACCTCTCCGGAAAAGAAAAAGAAGCCTACCTCGAATGGAAAAAAGCCTATTGGAAGGCGCTGCTCGACCGGGCGGGACTGCATATTCCTGCCGGCGCTTCGATACTCGACGCGGGCTGCGGGCCGGCGGGTATTTTCACCATTTTCCTTTCTGAAAAAGTAGTTGCGCTGGATCCCTTGCTCGATGTATATGAACAGCAACTGCCCCACTTTCGCAAATCGGACTACCCCAATGTGCGTTTTATCTGCCTGCCGCTCGAACAATTCACCCCCGAAAACCCCTTCGATTTTGTCTTTTGCCTGAATGCGATCAACCATGTCGCCGACCTGCCGCTGTGCTTCGACCGTCTTCATGCATGTACCCAAAATGGTGGCACTTTGCTGGTTTCCATCGATACGCACAACTACCGCTGGCTCAAACGGATATTCAGACTGATTCCGGGCGATATTCTGCACCCGCATCAATACGATCTGTCCGAATACCAGGCCATGCTCACATCGCGTGGCTTCCGGATTGATCAGACTGTTTTGCTCAAAAAGGAGTGGATTTTTAGTTATTATTTGATCAACGCTACGCGTTGACATGTGTTTTAGTGTTTTGGTGTTTTGGTGTTTTGGAGTACACTGCTCTGGAATTAGTTAATATATCAAACGCCTTCTAATTTCGATTTTAGTCATCCATATACCATTCCCGACGCTTAGAAACTTTTTAAAACCCCTCACCGGCCGCAAAGACTTAGATTTTAAGGATAGATGAGATTCATTTTTAAAGGAATAGACACCACTATGCCTTCAAAAATGAATCTCATCTATCCTTAAAATCTAAGCCTTTTCGCCACGGCAGGGGTTTTAAAACAGTTTCTTAGAAACTAATGGCTGAAGTTCAACGAAAAAACTTGCTATTCTTACCAACCTGAGTCAAGGCAATGTGCTCGAAAACACCAAAACACCAAAACACCAAAACACCAAAACCCCAAAACACCCACTCTTCTCCCTTTCCAAACATATTCCCTGAAAAAAAGACTGCCCGTCCCCACCAGTGGAATATACAGCGTATGCAGGAAAAAGGAAGGCAAAAACCATTGCAACAGTTCCCTGCGTTTGAAATACCGGCACATGTCACGCAGCAGTATCCAGTCAAAAGTTATTTTGATATATACCTGAAAAACAAGGAGATACAACAATCCAGCCTGGAAACCCGAACACAGCCAGGCAAACAAATTCACCCAGATACTCCAGCAGAACAGAAAAACGGCCAGGAGAATCAGTCGGACAGGCCATTCCGGCAAACCGGCGTTTTTGGTGCCCCAGCGCAGGCGTTGCTGGACAAAAGATCGCCAGTCGGGCCGCGCTTCGGTGCGGACGGCTGCGGCGGCATTTTTGAGAAACGCAATGCGGCCAGGGTACCGGACGGCTACTTTCTGGATCAAAAACATATCGTCGCCGGAAGCCGTTTGCCGGTTGCCGTCGTAACCGCCCACCGCCTGAAAAACGGATTTGTAATACGCCAAATGCGCGCCGTTGCCCATGCGCTGGAAGCCCTTGTGTATGCCGGCGCCGGTGATACCCATAAGCCCCAGGAAATCAAGGGATTGAAAGTATTGTAATACATATTTTTCGCGGTGAAAAAGCACCGGACCGGTCACCAGTACCGGGAGCGGGGCTGTGTCCGGGGAAGACTCAAACCTGGAAACCAGCAGCCGCAACCAGTCTGTTCCGGCGATACAATCCGCGTCAGTGGTGACGATTAGTTCGCCCGCTGCCAGCGCAACACCTTGTTCTATGGCCGTTTTTTTGTTCGCACGGCCGGCGGCATCGGTCGGCAGGATGTCTGAAAGGCGCAACAACCGGATAGTGGCGGGTAAATTTTGCTGTGCAATCTGCGTAACGATCGAAGCCGTTTCATCTTCGGAAAAATCGTCGAAAACAATGATTTCCAGCAAATGCAGCGGATAGGCGCCATCGAGTATAGATTGCAGGCAGTCGCTGATGTGCCCGGCTTCATTGCGGGCCGGAATGAGTACGGTGACGGGCGTTTTTGCTACCCAGTCGGGCGGAATATGCCATTCGGGCAGTGCGCGCCAGCCCCACACGTACCATCGCATGATGGCAGCGTAGACAAGGGTGAGTAGCAGGGAAACGACGATCCAGACAAGCATATAGGTGGGTTTATAGGTTTATGGTTTATTGGATGCTGTAAAATAAACCATAAACCATAAACCAATAAACTTTAAACTAAGGTAACTGATTTGCACAGGGGCAGCGCCCCGTAAGATTTGTAGCAACAGATGCCGAGATATTGATGAAGGTGCAGCGCACCGTAAGATAATCTTGCGGTGCGCTGCACCTTCATCACCTTTGCCTGGGAATTGCTACAAATCTTACGCGGCGCTGCCGCTGTGCTAATCAGTTACAAACTAAGATAAAAACAAATCAACCCGAAAAATGAGAAGAGTCTGGACGTTTTATCTCTTTTACACATAAAATATTTTTTAGCCGCAAGCATTATTACTTTTGTCCTGCGAAATGGGTGTTTTCGGGTTTTAGTGTTTTGGTGTTTTAGTATTTTGGAAATGCCAGCCCGAAGCACTCGAAAACACCAAAACCCTAAAACACCAAAACACTAAAGAAACACCAAAAGCGAAGCGCCCAAAACACTAAAACACCAAAACCCGAAAATACTAAAAAAGCATGACCGAACCACAGCATCTTATCTCGATCAAAGCCGCGCTACAGGAAAAACGTATGCCTTTATACGAAAAAATTGTGCGCTGGACCTGGCGTTTGTTCCTCGGAGGAATGGTGGGCGTAGCCGTCCTTTTTGTGGCGATGAACTTTACCGCTATCCCTTCTTTTCGCGAACTGGAAGACCCTGCTTCTGCGGTTGCCAGTGAAGTCCTGGCCGGCAATAACGAGGTTTTGGGCCGCTATTTTATCGAAAATCGTGTGCCTGTTGCGTTTGAAGACCTCAGCCCGCATTTGGTGAATGCGCTGGTTTCTACGGAAGATGTGCGCTTCCGCGACCATTGTGGCATCGATGCGCGGGCGGTCGGACGGGTTGTTTTCCGCACCGTGCTGATGGCCGACCAGAGTTCGGGCGGCGGCTCCACCATTACCCAGCAGTTGGCAAAAATGTTGTACTCCGACCGCGATTTCAAGGGGATGAACACGGTGGAAAAAACCTTCAAACTGGTGTACATGAAACTGCGCGAATGGATCACAGCGGTGAAACTGGAGCGTTCCTACACCAAAGAGGAGATCATCGCCATGTACCTCAACCAGTTCAATTTTATCAACAACGCCTACGGTATTCACGCCGCTTCGGAGGTGTATTTTGGCAAAACACCCGAAACGCTGAGCATTCAGGAAGCGGCTGTTCTGATCGGGATGTTGCAAAACCCTTCTTATTTCAATCCGAATCGTTTCCCCGACCGCACCATTCGCCGCCGCTGGATTGTGCTGGCGCAAATGCGTAACAATGAGGTACTTACGGAAAACCAGTTCGACAGCCTGAAAGTGCTGCCCCTGGATATGAGCCGTTTCAAAAAGGTCAATTTTACCGACGACAAAGCCCCGTACCTCTGTTCAGAACTGAAAAAAGACCTTTACAAAATCCTCAATGAACCGGAAAGCCGCCGCCCCGACGGCTCCAAATATGACATCTACAAAGACGGTCTGAAAATTTACACCACCATCGATCCGGTGTACCAGCAATACGCGGAGGCGGCGATGCAGGAACACATGAAAAAAACGCAGGCCCGTTTCTTCCAGGTGTGGAAAAACCGCGATCCCTGGACCTACCGCAGCGGCGATGCAGGCCCCGAAGAAATTCAGATGCGCAAAGAATCGCTCTGGAAACTTGTACGCGAAGGCGATCGGTTCCAGATGCTCTGGCCCAAGTACTTCGATCAACTGACGGAAGAGATCCAGAACCGCTATGATTTTACCCTGCGCGATATCGACATTGAACGGATGCTTCGGGAAGACAGTAAACCCGGCGCTACCACTAAAATGCTGACCAACAAGGAGATAACGATTGAGCAGGCCACAGCCTACCGCAAAATTTTAAGTGGTAAGGAATGGCCCGAAATCAAAAACCAGTACCGGGCGCTGCGCGGCGCCGTGCAAAAACAATACGATACCAAGGTAAAAATGAAGGTGTTTACCTGGAACAATGCCAAACTCGAAAAGGATACTGTCATGTCGCCGATGGACAGCCTGCGCTACCACCGCATGTTCCTGCAAACGGGGCTACTGGCGGTCGATCCGACGACCTCGGAGGT
>JADLCC010000128.1 GCA_020847425.1 Saprospiraceae bacterium | reverse complement strand
CCGCGCATGAAATAGATGAATCCCATGTTGGACAGAACTTTTGCATCGTTCGGGCGGTGTTTGATGGCCACCTGGTAATCCTTAAATGCCTTGTCGTATTGTCCCAGGCGGAAATAAGCCAGTCCGCGGCTGCCATAGGCATCGTGGTATTCCGGGTACAGTTCGATGGTCCGGGTGTAGGCGGCCACCCCTTTTTCCACCTGTTCTTTGTCCTTCAGGTTGCCCGTTTTTTCATCGAGGCCGTTTTTGGTGACTTCGAGGGCGTTGTGGTAATTCAGTTTGGCACAATTCGGCGAATTGGGCAGATCCGCTGCGTACAAAGAAGCGCTGTCGTACCAGGCCGCGTTGCGCGTAACCGTTTTCAGGCTGTACAAAACCAGCAGCGCACCGGCTACGCCCCACACCAGCGTCGATTTGCCATTGGGGTTCCAGATTTCTTTTAAATCATTGATATTGAATAATTTGCAAATGCCCCAGGACAATGCGAATACAAAGCCCAGCGAAGGAATATATTGCAAACGTTCGCCGTAGGAAGTGCCGATCAACACCAGCACATTGCTGAACAGGGAGAACCCGATGAGGTAAAACAGGATGGCGAAAGAGAGGAAATGCTTTTTGCCGAGGTTCACAAGCGCCCAGACGAACATGCCCACATACACCCCAAAACCGGCCAGGGCCTTCCACTCGCTCCAACCCACGGGTTTCAACTGCGGATAACCCATATCGCAAACCAGCGGGTGCGGGAAAATAAGCACCCAGAGGTAGCGCCCGCACATCATAAAGGCGGAAGCCAGCCGGTCGGCAGGATTGGCGGCGCCGACGATGAAATTATCGAGGATGGAAAAAACCTCCGTGTAGTCCTGTTTGCCCAAAACCTGCTGGCGAACCAGCAGAAAAAGGCCCGCAGGAATAATCATCATGGCAGAAACAGACAGGATTTTAGACAAGGGTTTGTTGGCAAAAAACCACATAGTGAGCGGGAACAAAGCCAGGAAAGTAATAGCGCTTTCTTTGGAAAACATGGCTATTCCATACCAGACCAACGCTGCGATCAACCAGCCCGTTTTTTGAAGATCCAGATATTTCCAGATGGCATTCAGGGCCAGCGTGCCGAACAGCAGCGCGAGTATCTCGTCGCGGCTTTTGATGTTGGCCACCACTTCCGTGTGGATCGGGTGCGCCATAAAAAACAGCACTGCCATGGCTGTGAGCGCCGGTGGGTACTGGATGAGGATCTTGCGCCAGGTAGCCCACAACACCCAGCCTGTGAGCGCATAAAACACCACATTCATGAAGTGCATCAGGAACGGCTTGTCGGGCGCTAACTGCCACTCAAAGGCAAACATCGCCAGCGAAAACGGGCGGTAAAGGGAGCCCGGACTGTTCCAACTGCCGTAGCGGTATTCGGTGCTGAAAATGATGCCAAGGTTTTTCAGGCCGCCTTTGGTGACCCAGTTCTCCTTGATGGCCGAAAAATCGTCGAGGGTATACTGGTGGCCCAGGGTGTTTACATACAGCAGGAACCCGAGGGCTGCTGCGAGCAAACCTACCCATATCGCGCCGGGGTAAGCATCCGTGGAGAGGGAAACAGCCTTAGAAGTGACAGGCTGTTTTTGCGTTTGTTTCTGGTAGGCGGGTGTGGATTTCGCCGGTTTCTGTTTTGCCATAAGGTTCCATCGTAAAAACGCGGACGAAGGTAGGGAAAACGGAGGAAGGTTTATAAAATGTTGAGGGGTTGAGGGTTGAGATTGTTGAGGGCAGTGACTCAAAGCCTAGGTTACTACCCTCAACAATCTCAACCCTCAACCCTCAACCCTCAACATTTCTCATCCATACAACTCAAAATGTATCTGCGAGCGGTCATACCCCATTGTCACCATCAGGTTGGCCACAGCATCGTCGATCATATTGCTCCAGCCGCAAATAAAAAAGTCCACGTCGGGTCGGACAGTCTGGTATTGTTCGAGGTAAACCTGGTGCACATATCCTGTCCAGCCGGGCCAATCGGGCTGTCGCGACAACACAGGATCGTACCGGAAGCGCGGCATTTCGTTAGCCCATTGTTCCATTTCCGTGCGATACAGCAGGCCACTTTCCGTTCGGGTGCCAAAAATGAGGTGTATGTTCCGGTAGGTTTTTCCGGTATTCCTGATATCCTGAATCATACTGCGGAACGGTGCGATGCCGGTGCCCGTGCAAATAAAAACCAGGTCCTTTTCGATCACATCCGGCAGCACAAACCCACCTTCGGGGCCTTTGAACCGGAGTTCGGAACCCTCGTTTACCGACTCGAAAAGATACCGGCTGCCATTGCCTTCCGAAGAGCGCGCAATGCACAGTTCGAGTATGTTGCTGCCATCCGGCGCACTGGCAATCGAGTAACTGCGCCAGCGTTGCAGGCGTTTATCGCCGATGGGCAAATCCATGGTAATAAACTGACCGGCCTGAAAATCAACGGATTGTATGGCAGGTATTTCCACTTCAAAATGGCGCACATCCGGCGCTATCGGTTCTATTTTTCGGACAAGTCCTTCGTGCCAGGTAGTAGGCATGGCTATAATCAGTTGAAACTTCCTTGAATGAGTCCGCCGCCGACCACGTCGTCGCCTTCATAAAAAACGGCGCTTTGACCGGGAGCGATCCCTTTTACATTGGCGTGAAATGACACATCCACCATATCGGTACCCATCTGGCGGATGGTGCTCATGGTGCCCGCGTCGCGGTAGCGCACTTTGGTGAGTGTTTCAATGCCCGCTTCGGGCAGGGCTGCGTATTTCATCAGGTTGGCTTTGCCGACGAGCATACCATTGCGGATGAGCTCGTCTTCCTTGCCCAGCACCACAGTGTTGCTTTCCGGCCTGATTTCGGTTACAAACATCGGTTCGCCCAGGGCAATACCCAGGCCCTTGCGCTGGCCTACAGTATAAAACGGGTAGCCGTCGTGTTTGCCCAAAATCTTGCCAGTCGTGTCTATAAAATTGCCGCCGGCCACCTGCTCGTCGAGGCCGTCGATACGGCGGCGCAGAAAACCGCGGTAGTCGTTGTCGGGCACGAAGCAGATTTCGTAACTCTCCGCTTTTTTACTCAGTTCGTCCCAACCGCGTTCGGCGGCCATTTGGCGCACCTCTGGTTTGGTGAATACGCCAAGCGGCATACGCGTGCGGCGCAGGCATTCCTGACTCAGGCCCCACAACACGTAGGACTGGTCTTTCTGGATGTCTTTGGCCCTGGAAATGTATTTTCGGCCTTCCAGTTCATTGATAATGCCATAGTGGCCGGTTGCGATGAATTCACAATCCAGCATATCGGCACGGCGCAACAGGCTGTTCCATTTGATGTGGGTATTGCAAAGCACGCATGGATTCGGCGTGCGGCCGGCCATGTATTCATCTACAAAATTATCGATCACGTAATCGCCGAATTCCTCGCGGATATCCACGATAAAATGGTGAAAACCCAGTTTCACCGCAACCGCCCGGGCATCGTTGATGCTGTCGAGCGAGCAGCAGCCCGTTTCTTTTTTAGATCCGCCGGAAGTTGCATAGTCCCAGGTTTTCATGGTGATACCCACCACTTCCCAGCCTTCTTCATGCAAGAGGACAGCCGTTATGGTACTATCGATGCCGCCGGACATGGCGACCAGTGCTTTTCCGTGTTTTGACATTGTATAATTTTTACCTGCTCCAATT
>JADLCC010000127.1 GCA_020847425.1 Saprospiraceae bacterium | reverse complement strand
GTGGGTTTCCACCCCGAACGCAGCATGCCGACCCTGGCCGACCAAACCTTGCGGAAATGGTACAAAACCGCATTTCAGCAGCAACCGGCAGCGCAGACCCGGAAAGTGTACGTTTTCTGCGATGAATTCAGCGAGTACAACGATGTGGAAGTCGGCAAAAAACTGATCCTGTTGTTGCAAAAACTGGGCTACCAACCCGAAATACTGCCCCATGTGGAGAGCGGGCGGACGTATTTGTCCAAAGGACTGATCGGCAAGGCCCGGGAAATCGCCATTCAAAATGTCGAACGGTTCAAAGATGTCATCACGGAAGCGACGTCGCTGATCGGCATCGAACCCTCGGCTATACTGACGTTCAGGGATGAGTACCCGGATCTTGTGCCCGGCACTTTGCAGTCGGCCGCTCAGGCCATTGCCCGCAATACCTTCCTTTTTGAAGAATGGTTTGCCCGGGAAATAGACAGGCAGCACATTTCATCCGATGTATTCACAACAGAAAAGCAGGTGATCCGCTTGCACGGGCATTGCCACCAGAAAGCCCTGTCTTCCGTAAGTTATTCCCTCCGGGCCCTTTCCCTGCCCAAAAACTACGAAGTGACGGCCCTCAACACGGGTTGCTGCGGTATGGCCGGTTCGTTCGGGTATGAAAAAGAACACTTCGAGGTATCCATGAAAGTGGGCGAACTGGTGCTGTTTCCGGCGCTCAGGTCCGAGCCGGAATCGGTCATTGTTGCCGCTGCGGGTACCAGTTGCCGGCACCAGATAAAAGATGGAACGGGGCGGCGCAGTTTCCACCCGGCGGAAATCCTGTACGATGCGTTGTTGAAATAATCGCTAAGTAGTTATTGGTTATCTGTTATCTGTTATCGGGCTTTCAGGCCGGAAATGGTATGGTAGGTTCAGCCAACTCCCCATATCGAAACAGGTAACCAATAACAAATAAGGAATGAAATGCCTCCTCTCTTCATTTGCCGCCTGAAACACCACCAATAACTAATAACCAATAACCAATAACGATTATTCCCAAAAAGTACATGGAACAGCCCAATTAAGATAAAGGATAGACCCTGATTATACTGTCTCTTTGTGTGTCAAATTCTGGAAAAAAAATAAAAATTCGTGACTAGTTCGTATCTCGGTCTTTTAATTGCACACGGATAAATAATTCGACACATGAATCTTAAAACAATTTTACTTGCGCTCTTTTGTGCTCCTGCATTACTTGGGGCACAAACAACCGAGTTATCGGGCAAAAGCACAGGCAACAGTGGCTTAAATGACCCTGGAAGAAAAGGCCTCTCTTTGCTCGGGCCCTGACTGCCTGGACAAGCAAACCCATCGAAATGGAGACAACCAAAACATTTATACCTGTTAAAATGTGCGGGTCTTTCGCCCCCGTACCTTAAAATTTTAATCATGCAAATGAAAAATATATTATTGTTGGTCCTGTTCGTTTGCTGCCACACAGCGAAAGCACAGGTGCGCGTTTTGCACCCGCGTATCGAAAACCTCGAAAACCCGATCGGGCTGGATGTGACGCAACCGCGCTTCGGCTGGCAACTCGCCGCTGAACGCCGCAATGTGCTGCAAACCGCTTATGAAGTACAGGTTGCGGCCAACGCGGCAGAACTTCAGGCAGGCAAAAAACTGCTCTGGACTTCCGGAAAAACGATGTCCGATGCTTCCATCTGGGTTTCCTACAACGGCCCTGCGCTGCAATCAGGCAAAAAATACTGGTGGCGCGTGCGTGTCTGGGACAATGCCGGAAATGTGTCAGATTGGAGTACGGCGGCTTCCTGGCAAATGGGGCTTTTAAGCCCTGCTGACTGGAAAGCGCAATGGATAGGGCTATCGATGCCGGAGGATCCGGCACAGCCCAGTCCGGTGTTTCGCAAGGAGTTTACCACGAAGAAAAAAGTTGCTTCGGCTACGGCTTACATCACGGCGCAAGGGATGTATGAAGCCCGCATCAACGGCCGGCGCGTTGGAAATGATTACCTGACACCGGGCTGGACGGCCTACCAAAAACGCATGCAGTACCAGGCGTACGATGTAACCCAACTGCTGACCAACGGCGCCAATGCAGTCGGCGTCACGCTCGGTAGCGGCTGGTGGCGTGGTTATATTGGTTTTGCCAACGACAAAGCGTTTTATGGCTCGGAACTGGCTCTTTTGCTCCAACTCGATGTCGAATACACAGATGGCAGCCGGGAAACCATCGGTACCGATGGCAGTTGGAAATGCACCACAGACGGCCCTGTCCGCAGCTCCGAAATTTACCACGGTGAAACCTACGACGCGCGCCAGGAACAACAAGGTTGGGCCTCGCACGGTTTCAACGACTCGAAATGGAGCGCAGTGGCGGTGAAAAATATCGCCAAAGACAAGCTGATCGGTACCTACAACGAACCCATTCGCAAACACGAAACCTTTGCGCCTGTCCAGATTTTCCGCACACCCAAAGGTGAACTGGTCGTCGATTTCGGGCAAAACATGGTGGGCTGGATCGAATTGAAAGCGAAAGGGAAAAGCGGCGACCGCGTGGTGCTGCAATTCGCAGAAGTACTGGACAAACAGGGCAATTTTTACATCGACAACCTCCGGGCAGCGCGTTGTACCGACACCTGGATACTCAGGGGAGAACAGTATGACCGTTTCGGGAGGGCCGCCAGTTACGAATCTGAAACCTTCGAACCGCACTTCACTTTCCACGGTTTCCGCTACGCAAAAATAGAGGGTTATCCGGGTGAATTGAAACCGGAGAATATCACGGCGGTGGCTTTGTACTCGGCCATGCGTCCGACGGGTAGTTTCAGCAGTTCCGATCCGCTGGTGAATCAACTTCAACAAAACATCCAGTGGGGCCAGCGCGGCAATTTCCTCGATGTGCCGACCGACTGCCCGCAGCGCGACGAGCGCCTGGGCTGGACGGGCGACGCACAGGCATTCAGCCGCACCGCAGCATTCAATTTCGATGTGCATAACTTTTTTTCCAAATGGCTGAAAGACGTAGCCGTCGACCAGCAGCCCAACGGCATGGTGCCCTGGGTGGTGCCCAACGTGCTGGGACCGACACAAGGCGCATCCACCGGTTGGGCCGACGCGGCCACCATCATTCCCTGGAATATGTGGCTCGCTTACGGCGACAAACGTATCCTGGAAGACCAATACCCGAGCATGAAAGCCTGGGTCGAATTTATGCGCGGGAAAAGCAAAAACGACCTCTGGAATACGGGATTCCACTTTGGCGACTGGTTGTTTTACAGCATCAACGACGACAGAGACGGCCGCTCGGCCATCACCGACAAGTACCTGATCGCGCAGTGTTTTTATGTGCATTCCACTCAACTGCTCATCAATACAGCGCAGATTTTGGGTAAAAACGACGAAGTGGCAGCGTATACGGAGTTGCAGAACAAGATCAAAACAGCATACCTCCGGGAGTACATTACGCCCAATGGCCGGCCGGTTTCACCCACCCAAACGGCTTATGTGCTGGCCCTGCAATTCGATATGCTGCCGGAAAACCAGCGCGCGCAGGCAGCCAGAAACCTGGCGGATAATATCCAAAGTTACGGCAATCACCTCACCACGGGCTTTCTGGGCACCCCCCACCTCTGCCATGTGCTGACGCGTTTCGGCTATAATGACCTGGCTTACAAACTGTTGAATCAGAAAACCTACCCTTCCTGGCTGTATCCCGTTACGATGGGCGCAACTACCATCTGGGAACGCTGGGACGGCATCAAACCCGACAGCACTTTTCAGTCGGAGTCGATGAACTCGTTCAACCATTATGCCTACGGCGCCATCGGCGACTGGATGTACCGCGCTATGACCGGGCTCGATGCTGATGCGCCGGGTTATAAGTCCTTGCGTATACAGCCGCGACCCGGTGGCGGATTCACCAAGGCTGCTGCGGATTTGCTGACCCTTTACGGTGCGGCAGCCAGCCGCTGGCAGCGCGACGAGCAGAACCTTACCCTGGAAGTGGAAGTGCCGGCCAATACAACTGCGACGGTTTATGTGCCCGCATCCGATGCAACGGCCATTACGGAGGGCGGCAAAGTCCTTGCTGCCGTGACGGATATCCGTGTGGCAGGCACTGAAAATGGCCATGTTGTGCTGAAAATCGGCTCCGGGAAATACCGCTTCACGGTGGCCGGGGGCGGTATTAAAACGACCAGCGTAAATCTCAGCGACTACACAGGTAAATACAAGGTAGAAGGCCTGCCGTTTCCCCACATCGAAATAGTGGACGAAAAAGGGGAACTGGTGGCAAAAACCTTGTTCTTCAACCAACCGCTCGAACCCGATCCGGAACAGAAAGATATCTTTTTAGGCGGTGAAGCGCCGACCCGCTTTTTTAGAAATGCAACGGGTAAAGTGGACCGTTTGACGGTAACGTTTATGGGCGGGCAGTTTGAAGGAATAAGAGAGTAAAAGTAACCTGACCGCAAAGCGGTTGAACAACAGAAAGCGTGTTCAAAAAAACTGTGACAATCAATGAATTATGCTGACTAGTCGCCGCGTTTTTTGAGCCAATGATCCATTCATCCATTCAATTTAAAGCAAGTACACAACAACATATGGTACCACATCTTTTTCAACAGATATTACGCCAAACCCTCACCAGCCTGTTACTCCTCGTTTGCTGCGGCTTTATTTCCGCGCAAAACAGGGTATTGGTCTTTAGCAAAACAGGTGGTTTTCGACACGCTTCCATTAGCCCCGGAAAGGCAGCCATTCAAAAACTCGGTGTTGAAAATGGTTTTTCAGTAGATACAACGGAAGATGCCACACAATTTAACGAAAAAAACCTGCGGCGCTACGCAGCGGTTGTATTCCTGAACACCACCGGCGACGTACTCGATCCGCTGCAACAAAATGCTTTTGAGCGCTACATCCAGGCGGGCGGAGGCTACCTGGGCGTACATGCGGCTACCGACACCGAATACGACTGGCCCTGGTACGGAAAACTGGCGGGCGCATATTTCAAAGACCACCCTTCCACACCGAGCAATGTGCAGCCCGGTGAGTACCATGTGCACGATAAAACCCACGCTTCAACGTCTTTTTTACCCGATCCCTGGAAGCGCACAGACGAGTTTTACAGTTTTAAAGACATGAATCCCGATGTCAAAATACTGTTGACGATCGATGAAAAAACCTACATCGGGGGCAGTATGGGCGACTGGCATCCTTCCGCCTGGTACCACGAATACGATGGCGGACGGGCATTTTATACCAGCCTGGGTCATACCGATGAAACCTATGCGGAACCACTTTTCCTGCGCCACCTGAACGAAGGACTGCGCTGGGTGATGAATGCCAAACTGGATTACAGCAAGGTGCACACCCCGCTTATGCCGGAAGAAAACCGTTTTACAAAGGTCGTTTTGAAGGAAAAACTGGACGAACCCATGGAACTGACCACGTTCCGCGACGGCCGCGTGCTGTTTATCGAACGGAAAGGAGATGTGGAGTTGTACGACCCGAAAAAAGGAGAAGTGCGTACCATTGCCAAAATCCCTGTCAGCACCAAATACAAAAGCAAAGACGGGAAAGAATCGGAGGCGGAAGACGGACTGCTGGGCCTGAGCAAAGACCCCAATTTTGAGCAGAACCACTGGATTTACCTCTATTATTCGCCTGCCGGTGATGACCCGAAAAATATCCTTGCCCGCTACGAACTGCGCGGCGACGAACTGCTGATGGAATCCAAAAAAGTTTTGCTGGAAGTCGCCGTCCAGCGCGAAGAGTGTTGCCATACCGGCGGCTCTATCGCCTGGGACGCATCGGGCAATCTCTACCTGTCGACGGGCGACAACAGCAGTCCCCGCGCCGACGGCTATGCGCCCATCGACGAACGTCCGGACCGTGGCCCCTGGGACGCTCAAAAATCGTCGGGCAATACCAATGACCTGCGCGGTAAAATCATTCGGATTCACCCCCAACCCGATGGCACATACACGATACCCGACGGCAACTTGTTCCCGAAAGGCGCGCCAAAAACCCGCCCCGAAATTTACACCATGGGCCACCGCAACCCTTTCCGGATTTCGGTAGACCCCAAAACGGGTTTTGTGTACTGGGGTGAAGTAGGCCCCGATGCCAGCAAACCCGACTCTTTGCGCGGCCCCGCAGGCCACGACGAGGTAGGTCAGGCGCGTAAAGCAGGCAATTACGGCTGGCCGTATTTTGTGGGAGACAACAAAGCATACCGCGACTACAACTATGCCGACAGTACTTCCGGTCCTTACTACCAGGTGGAAAAACCTCTCAACCAATCGCCCAACAACACCGGCCTCGAAGTGCTGCCACCCGCACAAAAAGCCTTCGTCTGGTACCCGTACGATGCATCGAAGGAGTTTCCGCTGGTGGGTACCGGCGGCCGGAATGCTATGGCGGGGCCTGTTTTTCACAACAATGATTTCTCCGGTGCGGCACGCGCTTTCCCGGGTTATTACGACGGCAAATTGCTCATCTACGACTGGATGCGCGGCTGGATCATGGCTGTAACCATGGATGCTGCGGGCAATTACACGTCGATGGAACGTTTTATGCCGAGTGAGAAATTCTCGAATCCGATGGATATGGAATTTGACCACAACGGCGACCTCTGGATGCTCGAATACGGCACCGGCTGGTTTCAGGGCAACGACGATGCGCGGCTCATTCGTATCGAATACAGCGCTGGTAACCGCAAACCAGTGGCCATCGCGGGCGCCGACAAAACCGCAGGCTCCGTGCCGCTGACGGTGCAACTTTCTGCTGAAGGCACAAAAGATTACGACGGCGATGCCCTGCGTTACGAATGGAAAGTAACGCCTGCATCCGGCAAAGGCAAGGCGCAGGTATTTACCACCGCTAACCCGGCTTTGACCCTGAAAAAGAAAGGCGTGTACACGGCTACGCTCACCGTTACGGATGCTCTGGGCCTGAGCAACAGCCGTTCGCTCGAACTGGTTGCCGGCAATGAACCGCCCAAACTGGAACTCGAACTGGGCGCCAACACCAACCGCTCTTTCTTTTTCCCCAACCAGAAAATCAACTACAAGGTAAACGTTTCCGACAAGGAAGACGGCAGCCTGGCCGCTGGAACGATTAACGATAACGCTGTAGTGTTTACAGCCGATTACCTCGCAGAAGGTTATGATAAAGAGGCCATTGCACGTGGGCACCGCGATGCCGACGCTGCCGCTTCTTTTGCGCCCGGTGCAAAACTGATGGCTGGAAGTGATTGCCAATCCTGCCATTTTCCCGACAAAAAATCCATAGGGCCGGAATACCGCCTCGTAGCGCAGAAGTACAAAGGCCAGGCTGGCGCCGTTCAACTGATCGCCCATAAAATCATCAACGGCGGCTCTGGCGTATGGGGCGATGTGGCGATGGCTGCACACCCGCAAATCAAACAGGCAGATGCCGAAGTTATAGCCGACTATATCCTCGGGCTGGCCGACGTAAAACCCCGGTTGGCTACGGAAGGCGAATTCGTGGCTGCCGTGCCGGAAGGTGATAAAGGAGAAGGTGTGTACCTGTTGCGTGCCGCATACAAGGACCGCGGATTCATGGATTTGCCCGCTCAATCGTCGGAGCAAGTCTACGTACTGCGTAATCCCAGCATGAACCCACACATGGGCGATAAATATGAGGGTATCCAAAAAATGACCTTCGGGGGCACCAAACTGACTATCCCGAGCGGTTCGGGTACCTGGATTATGTTCGACCAAATCGACCTGAGCGGAATAAGCCAGGTAGATTTTATGGTGGTAGCGCCCAAAGCGGCCATGAACGCAGCAGGTGGTTCGCTGGAATTACACCTGGATACACCGGATGGCCCATTGGCCGGACAAACCCATTTTATTGAAGCCTCGGACGAACCCGGTTTTGCGGCCAATAAAGTCAGCGCGCTCGTGAACCCCACTACCGGGCTGCACAATATTTACCTCGTTTTCAGAAATGATAAAGCGCCGGCCGGGCAGAGTTTGTTTGTGCTGACAGGCATCAAATTCCAAACGCCGGAGATGCTGGCTGCGGAGGCCGCCGCCGCCAGTGCGCCTGCTGTGCAACCCTCAGCCACCGCCCTGGAGGCTTATGCTGGAAAGTATAAATTCACAGGATTACCTTTTGAATTTATCAAAATCAGCGTCGAAGACGGCGCCTTGATGTCTGACAATGGCGGGCAAAAAGGCGCACTGAAAGCGACGGTAACTGCGGATCGTTTCGACGCAAACGGACAGGCCATGTTCCAGTTTGTGCGCGACGGCGACGGCAAAGTGACCGGAATGAAACTGGAAGCGATGGGGATGTCATTTGAAGGGAAGCGGGAATAAGTAAAAGGGCAAAATTGCAAAGAGCAAATGGCAATGTTAATCAATGAGTTACAGAAGAATTAGTTCAAACTAATTTTGCTTGATTACTTAAGATAAAGGTTGATGAGGGTTGATAAAAGTTGATGAGTGGTTGATAACGGCCGCTCAAAAGTAGAAAATCCATTTTGTAGAGTGGCTATCATCAACCCTTATCAACCCTTATAAACCTTTATAAACCCTTATCAACCTTATCAACCTCATCAACCCTCATCAACTTCTATCAACCATAATGAGATAACCATGGGAGTAGTACTCGGTATCCTTTTTCACTTCATCGGCGGCTTCGCTTCCGGCAGTTTTTACGTCCCTTTCCGGCGGGTCAAAGACTGGTCCTGGGAAAGCGCCTGGATTGTTGGCGGCGTGTTTTCCTGGCTCATTGTGCCTTTCATCGCGGCGGCGCTGACGGTTCCCGATTTTATGGGAATTATCCAAAGCACCGACGCCGGCACGCTGTTCTGGACCTACTTTTTCGGACTGCTCTGGGGTGTCGGCGGACTGACGTTCGGCCTTTCGATGCGTTACCTGGGCATGAGCCTGGGTATGAGTGTAGCGCTGGGCTACTGTTCGGCGTTCGGAGCCCTGGTACCTTCCATGTACTATGCTATCAACCCTGAAGTGGGAAAAACCGGCATCGGCGAAATGTTTGCCAGTTCGGGCGGGCAGTTGATTTTATTCGGTGTACTGGTTTGCCTGGCGGGAATCGCCGTTTGCGGCAGAGCGGGCATGTTGAAAGAACGCGAACTCGACGACGCAACCAAAAAAGAAGGTGTGGCGGAATTCAACCTGGTGAAAGGATTGATCGTTGCCACCATTTCCGGTATTCTGTCGGCCTGTTTTAATTTCGGCATCGAAGCCGGAAAAGATATGGCACATGTAGCCGTTGAGCGCGGCGCCAATCCTCTTTTTCAGAACAATGTGATTTTTGTGGTGCTGCTTTGGGGCGGACTGACCACCAATTTCCTCTGGTGCATGATACTCAACACCCGCAACAAGTCTTTCGGCGATTACGGGAATAAAAAATCACCCCTGCTCAGCAATTACGGCTGGGCAGCCATGGCGGGCACTACCTGGTTTTTACAGTTCTTTTTTTACGGTATGGGCGAATCGAAACTCGGCAACGGCGCCAGTTCCTGGATTTTGCACATGGCGTTTATTATTCTGATTTCCAGCGCCTGGGGACTGTTTTTGAAAGAATGGAAAGGGGTAAGCCGCCGCACGATTACTACAGTAATTGTGGGTATCGGGGTGATTTTATTGTCGGTGCTGTTGGTGGGCTGGGGTAATTCGATGTGATTTGACAACTTTTTTTTCAAGTTGTCAAATCTGAAACGCCTTATCCAGGCGGAAAAAGAGCACGGATTAAAAGGATGAGACACAGATTTTGAACCAGGTCTTTTTTGAATTTACTCATTCAAAAGAGGGTAACTCCTTTTCCAGAAAGATCGACAAAGGGCAAATGCGCAGTCCGTCATTCCGGTCAAAACGTTCGCCACCGGGTGTAATAACATAATTAAAATCAGACTGTAAATCGGCAATACTCTGATAGAAACCTTTGGAAATACTCGGTGAAATGGAAAACTTGATCTCGATACATACTTTTTTACCTTTTGGCGTAATCATTACTAAATCAACTTCTGCGCCATGTTGCGTTCTGTAATAGTAGAAATCGGAAAATTCGGGTGCTTCCCGGATAATTTGCTCTATGACATAGCCTTCCCAGGAAGCGCCGACGGCAGGATTCCCGCGCAAATTTTCCAGGTCGAACACCCGCAAAAGGTAGTGGAGCAGGCCGCTGTCCCGGAGATAAAGTTTGGGCGATTTTGTGAGCCGTTTCCCAAGGTTTGCAAAATAGGGAGGCAATCTGCGAATCAGAAAACTACCTTCCAGAAGTTCGAGATATTTGTTAGCAGTCGGGCTGGTAACACCCAGCGAGGCAGCCAGCGCACTTGCATTGAAGGTGCCTCCATGCAAGTGCGCCATCATGGAAAGCATATTGCGCAAAAGACCCGCAGGTACTGTAAAACCCAGACGAGCAAGATCCCGGTGAATGAATGTTTCGGTGAAATCATCGAGCCATTTTCGACTGATATAGGTTTCCGAGGCAAGCAAAGCGCCGGGAAAACCGCCTCGCAGCCAATGTTCTTCCTGCGAAAAAAGATTGCGGATTTCAGAAAAAGAAAACGGTGGCAACTCATGATAGGCAATACGACCCGCAAGTGTCTCTGTATTCAATTTGACAATATGCGGCGAAGCCGAACCAAGCAGTATAAATCTGGCAGGTTCCCGCTTTTGGTCGGTCAGCGCCCGCAATAATGCAAACAATTCCGGACGGACCTGGATTTCGTCAATAATGACACATTTATCAGCATGACCGGAAAGATAAGATTGAGCATCCTCCAGTTTAAACCAGTCTTCCTGAAGTTCAAGGTCTAAGTAAAGGGTGGGTTTCTCGATTTGTGGTTGTAAGTGTTTGACCAGTGTCGTTTTTCCAACTTGCCTCGAACCAATCAGTCCGACAATGGGAGACCAACTTAAATCGCGCAGGATTTTTTTTGAAAGCAAACGTTCTATCATTGGACAAAAATACAAACTAACCGAGTAAAATTAAAATTAATTTTTAAATTTACTCGGATAAATGCACCAAAATGGCAATACAAACCTTCCAGCACGTTTCCTATCTCTGGGACCAATCCAAAGCAGCCGAACTTGCAGGCGACGAGGTGGCCCTGCTGGTCTATCGCTCCAACCTGCTGGGCGCCGACCTGCGGCTGACCAATTACGGCGGCGGAAATACTTCCTGCAAGGCCCCGGCCAAAGACCCGCTCAGCAACCAGGCGGTTGAAGTGATGTGGGTGAAAGGCTCTGGCGGTGACCTCGGTACCATGCAGCGCAACGGATTGGCTGCCCTCTACGTCGAACGCTTGCGCAGCCTCAAAAATGTTTATCGTGGCCTGGCGCAGGAAGACGAAATGGTGGAATTGTTCAACCACTGCATCTACGACCTGGCGTCCAAAGCGCCCTCTATCGACACGCCGCTGC
The DNA here is from genome assembly GCA_020847425.1 of Saprospiraceae bacterium. GTDB lineage: Bacteria > Bacteroidota > Bacteroidia > Chitinophagales > Saprospiraceae > M3007. The sequence continues at coordinate 9,302 of JADLCC010000127.1, read as the reverse complement.
ACGGCTTTTTGCCGTTCCGGCACATCGACCACCTGCACCCCGATGCGGCCATCGCCATAGCCGCCGCAAAAGACGGCCGGCGCATCACCGAAGAACTTTTCGGTGGCAGCATCGGCTGGGTGGGCTGGCAGCGGCCGGGTTTCGACTTGGGCCTGCAGCTGCTTGATTGTCTGGAAGAAAACGCCCGGAAAGGTATCGCGCTGCGAGGTATCATGCTCGGCTCGCATGGCCTGTTTACCTGGGGCGATACGGCTTACGAAAGTTACATCAATACGCTGGAAGTCATTGAAACCTGTGCTGATTACCTGGCAAAAAATGAAGGCAAATCCCGGCCGGTTTTTGGCGGCGCGAAACTGCAACTTCCCGAAAGTTTCAGACTTTCGGGAAGTTTGGGACCCACTCCAGCGCAGCAACAAGCCGCCGCTTTAGCGCCCGTTCTGCGCGGATTTTGCTCCAGCCAGACACGTATGGTGGGCCATTTTTCGGAAGACGAACGGGTACTTCAATTCATTAATTCCCATGACCTCGAACGCCTGGCCCCCCTCGGAACTTCCTGTCCAGACCATTTTTTGCGGACAAAAATTTCACCGCTGGTGCTGAACCTGAAACCCGACGAGGATTTGTCCGACGTTCCCGCCATCAAGGAAAAACTGTCGCCGCTGTTCGAGGCCTACCGGAATATGTATGCCGAATATTACAACAGCTGCCGCCGCCCGAACAGTCCGGCAATGCGCGACCCCAATCCGGTGGTGATTTTATGGCCGGGGGTGGGCATGTTTACGTTTGCCAAGGACAAACAAACTGCCCGCGTCGCTGCCGAATTTTACACCAATGCGATCAATGTGATGCGCGGCGCCGAAGCCGTTTCCGAATATACCTCTTTGCCCCGGCAGGAAGCCTTCGACATCGAATACTGGCTGCTGGAAGAAGCGAAACTCCAGCGCATGCCCAAACCCAAACCGCTCAGTGGGCGCGTGGCTTTGGTGACCGGCTCGGCGGGTGGCATCGGTAAGGCTATCGCCCGGAAATTTGCCGAAGAAGGCGCCTGCGTGGTGTTGAATGACCTGAATGCCGAACGTCTGGCAGAGGCTCAGGCCGAGTTTTTGAAAGGCTTCGGCAAAGATGCGGTGGTCGCTACCACGCTTAATGTGACGGATAGTCAATCCATTGCGGCAGCGCTGGATGCCGCCTGCCTGGCTTTCGGCGGCGTGGATATTGTGGTGAACAATGCAGGCATCAGCATTTCCCAGCCCATTGCGGAACACACGGAAGAAAACTGGGATAAACTGTATGATATCCTCGTAAAAGGCCAGTTCCTGGTCAGTCAGGCCGGCGTTGTTGTGATGCGCAAACAGGGTTTAAGCGGCGATATCGTCAATATTGTGTCCAAAAATGCGGTTGTAGCAGGCCCCAACAACGCGGGTTACGGCTCCGCCAAAGCGGCGCAGGCACACCTCACGCGGCTGCTCGCAGCGGAACTGGGCCCCGATCGTATCCGGGTGAACACGGTCAACCCCGACGCGGTGATTGCGGGCTCCAACATCTGGTCGGGCGGCTGGGCCGAAGGTCGCGCCAAGGCTTATGGCATTACGGTGGAGGAATTGCCTGCCTACTACGCCAAACGAACCTTGCTCAATGAGATCATTTTGCCGGAAGATATCGCCAATGCCTGTTTTGCTTTTGTCGGCGGGCTGTTGAACAAGTCGACGGGCAATGCGCTGAATGTGGATGGGGGTGTGGCGATGGGGTTTCTGAGGTAGATTTTTTGGATTTTTTTGGAACACGGATTTTTGGATTTTTTGGAACACGGATTTAAAGGATGAGACACGGATTTTTGGATTTTAAGGGAACACGGATTGGAGGGATGAGACACGGATTTTAGGGGTTTTAATGGGGCACGGATTGGAAGGATGGAATACTGGTAAAGGCACACATTTATGTAATAATCTAATCATCAATACAATGAAACATGCAACACTTACGGAACAAATCATCAGGGTATTCTATCAGGTTTATAATGAACTTGGCTATGGGTTCCTGGAACGCGTGTACCAAAACGCACTATTTCTGGCTTTTAGGCAGGCCGGTTTTGAAGTGGAAGTCCGAAAGAAGATTAAAGTGTGGTTCAGAGGGCATGAAGTCGGGGAATATTATGCTGACTTTATCATAAACAACACCGTCATTCTTGAATTGAAAGCGACGGAAACACTTCTTGAAGAGCATGAAGCACAGCTGCTCAATTATTTGCGAGGCACTGAAATGGAGGTCGGTTTATTGCTCAATTTTGGTAAAAAACCTGAAATACGAAGAAAGATTTATGACAATAACTTCAAACCAAATTTGAAAAAGAAGAACTAAAAAATCCGTGTCCCATCCTTTAAATCCGTGTTCCCTTTAAATCCCAATAACATCCAAGAACCCATTTGCACACGAAAACACGACTATAATTGCTTTTTCGCTTATGAATATCTCAGATCACATCCAGGATCACAACAATAAAACCCGTGCTACCCACGCGTTTCACTTCCTGCATATCGCCGAATTGTTAAGCCGGAAAGGCATCGACGTTCAGGAAGTGATTGAAAAAATAAAAGCCTTTCAAATTGCGATTCCTTCCTGGGCGCTGGGTACGGGCGGCACACGCTTCGGGCGCTATCCGGGTGGTGGCGAACCGCGCAGCCTGGAGGAAAAAATAGAAGACGTCGGTTTGTTGCACCAACTCAATCGCTCTTCGGATGCTATTTCGCTGCATATTCCCTGGGATATTCCAAAAGATCCGGCGGCGCTGAAAAGCCAGTTGCAGGCGCATGGACTGACGATTGATTCGGTCAATTCCAATACTTTCCAGGACCAGGCGGACCAGGCACTTTCCTATAAATTTGGTTCCTTGTGCCACACCGACGCAGCGGTACGCCAACAGGCCATCGACCACAACATCGCCTGCATCCAACACGGAAAAGCCCTGGATTCGAAAGTGCTGACTGTCTGGCTGGCCGACGGCTCCAATTTTCCCGGTCAGCAGCATTTACGCCGGGCCTGGCAGCGTACTGCCGATGCGCTGGCGGAAATTTACCAGGCCATGCCCGCCGACTGGACCATGCTGATTGAATACAAGCCCTATGAACCACATTTTTACTCCATGGTGATCCCCGACTGGGGCACATCTTATTCCCTTTGTCAGTATGTCGGCAAAAACGCGCAGGTGCTCGTTGACCTCGGCCACCACCTGCCCAACACCAATATCGAACAAATCGTGGCCCGGCTAATGCACTTCGGCCGGCTCGGCGGATTCCATTTCAACGGCTCGATGTATGGCGACGACGACCTCACAACCGGCAGCATCAAACCTTATCAGTTCTTCCTGATTTTTAATGAATTAGTGGATGCTATGGACGACCCGACCGTGAAAAATCCATCCCTGGCCTGGATGATTGATGCGAGCCACAACACCAAAGATCCGCTGGAGGACCTGCTGCAATCCGTTCAGAATATCCTAACCACCTATGCCAAAGCCTTGCTGGTCGACCGCGCTGTACTGACCGCTGCCCAGCAAAACAACGACGTGCTGGCCGCCGAAGAACTGCTCCGCGATGTATTCGCAACCGACACCCGCGCACTTGTCGCCGAAGCGGCGCGTCAGGCAGGCGGCGCCGGCGACCCTATCGGGGTTTACCGGAATTTGAACATCAGGGAACAACTGATTGAAAAACGCGGCAAAAAAAGCGTAGCCACAGGCCTGTGATTATAGTTATCCGTTTTAGTTATTTGTGTTGATAATCAAGCATTTGTAAAGAATTTTAGCAAAACTAATTTTGCACACCTACTAATGATCGCTATTCTCGACATTGGCAAAACCAACAAAAAGTGCTTCGTCTTCGATGAGGACTACCGCATTGTGTTTGAAAAAACAACCCAATTACCCGAAACTACGGACGAGGGCGGCGATACTTGCGAGGATGTTAACCTGCTTCGGCAATGGGTTGAGCGCGCCGTTCTGGATATTTTAGAGGACGAACGATGGCAAATCCGGGCGGTTAATGTCACGACTTACGGTGCAAGTTTTGTTTATTTGGATGCTGCGGGCCACTTGCTCACGCCCCTTTATAATTACCTCAAACCGTTTCCCGAAAACCTGAAAAAACAGTTTTCCGATACTTATGGTGGCGAAGCAAAAATTGCGCGGGAAACGGCTTCTCCGGTTCTGGGCAACCTGAATTCGGGCCTGCAATTGTACGCACTGAAACATCTAAAACCATTGGTTTTCAATCAGATAAAATATGCCTTGCACCTGCCGCAGTATATTTCGTACCTGATGCATTCGGTGCTGCATGAGTCAGGGGGTGACTCCAAGCCACCCCGTGACCACGCACGGACGCCGAATCAGTCAGGGGGTGACTTCAAGTCACCCCCTGACTACGCAGACCACGCCGTCAGCGAAATCACAAGCATCGGCTGCCACACCATGCTCTGGGATTTTCAGAATAACGATTACCATGAGTGGGTGAAAATGGAAGGTATGACGGAAAAGTTCCCGCCGCTGGTATCCGCGAACGTCGTTTCGTATCCGGAACAGCGCCCCGGAATACATTGCGGCGCCGGCCTGCACGACAGTTCCGCCGCCCTGATTCCTTACCTCGCCTGTTTCGACGAGCCTTTTGTGCTCATTTCCACCGGCACCTGGTGCATTTCGCTCAATCCTTTTAACCAGGAACCGCTCACGGCGGAAGAACTGGAAAAAGACTGTTTGTGCTACATGACATACGAAGGAAAACCCGTGAAAGCAGCCCGTTATTTTGGCGGAAATGAACACGAAAAATGCATAATAGGCCTGGCCCGGCAGTTCAATAAACCTTTGGATTATTATAAAACCGTCGCTTATAATGAGGGGCTAATTGCAGGGTTTCGAAACGAGAGCGCTATCCGAAGCAGTGATGTGTACCCATTTGAAGACTATGAAACGGCCTATCATTTTGTAGTGGCAAAAATTTTCAAAGACCAATACCATTCCACAAAATTAGTCCTCACAAAAACGACACAACGTATTTTTGTAGACGGCGGTTTTTCCAAAAACGAAATTTACATGACATTGCTTGCGAAGGCTTTTCCAAAACTGGAAGTTTGCGCTGCAGAAGTGGCGCAGGCGACTGCCCTCGGCGCTGCCATTGCCATGCACGCACGCTGGAATGAAAAACCATTGCCCCAAAACCTTATTTCATTAAAAAAATCAAAGGGCTAAGCATGAGTCATATTGGAGAAAAAAATAAATTTTTATGGACCTGAGTTTCAATACAAACTATCCCTCCATCGAAGACCTGCGCGAACGCGCGCGCCGCCGCATCCCCCGGTTCGCTTTTGAATACCTCGACGGCGGCTGCAACGAGGATGTGAACCTGTATAAAAACACCGCTGAACTCCGGGAGGTGGAGTTGCTGCCGTATTACCTGAAGCAGTACAGCGGCGCGGATTTGAAAACCGAGTTGTTTGGGCAGGTGTACGATGCGCCATTCGGCGTTGCGCCAGTCGGCTTGCAGGGACTGATGTGGCCCAATGCCTCGGAAATACTGGCCAAAGCGGCGCTCCGGCACAACATTCCATTTGTCCTCAGCACCGTTTCGACAGCGAGCATCGAGCGCATCGGCGAACTGACCGAAGGCAAATTCTGGTTTCAACTGTACCACCCTGCCGATAATGCCCTGCGCGACGACATGATCGACCGCGCGGAGGCGGCAGGTTGCCAGGTACTGGTGCTGCTGTGCGACGTGCCGACCTTCGGTTACCGCCCGCGTGAAATCCGCAACGGCCTTGCGATGCCACCCAAAATGACCTTGAGCAATATCCTGCAAATCATGGGGAAACCGGAATGGGCCATCAACACGCTGATACACGGTCAGCCGGAGTTTGCCACTTTGAAAAAGTATATGCCCAAAGATCTGAATATGAAGCAGTTGGGGTTGTTTATGAACCAGTTTTTTTCAAAAAGAATGCCTGAAGCCAAAATCGCACCGATCCGCGACCGCTGGAAAGGGAAGATTGTGCTGAAGGGCGTAGCGACCGAACACGACACCGAACTGGCGATCAAACTGGGGCTGGATGGTATTATCGTGTCGAACCACGGCGGCAGGCAACTGGACGCGGGGCAGTCCTCCATCAAACCCCTGACCACCATTGCCCAAAAATACGCCGGACAAATTAAAATCATGATGGACAGCGGTATCCGTTCCGGGCCCGACGTGGCGCGCGCACTGGCCAGCGGGGCGGAATTTGCCTTCCTCGGCAGGTCGTTTATGTACGGCGTGGCGGCGTTGGGTAATGCCGGCGGCCAGCACACCATCAGTATCTTAAAAACGCAATTGCAGCAGGTGATGGATCAGTGGAGCTGCGAAAGGGTGGGGGATTTGCCGAAGCATTTGGTGGGGGCGGAATAGAAGCGTTATGACTAGCCGAATTTTCAGTAGAAATGCTTACTTTTGTAAGGCTAGAAAAAAAACCAATTACCATGGAATTTATAGATTATTATAAAATACTGGGCATCCCGAAAACGGCGACAGAAAACGAAATAAAAAGCGCATACCGTAAACTGGCCAGAAAACACCATCCAGACTTAAATCCGAATGATGCCACCGCTAAAAGTAAATTCCAGCAGATTAATGAAGCCAATGAAGTTTTAAGCGACCCGGAAAAAAGAAAAAAATACGACAAGTACGGAAAAGACTGGGAGCATGCCGAGGAGTTTGAAAAAGCAAGACAACAGCAACAATCGCGGGGAAGCGCCGGCAGGCAACAAAGCGCACAGGATTTTTCAGGCGATTTCGGAGGCGATTTTTCCGAGTTTTTTGAATCCATGTATGGCGCAGGCGCAGGGCGCAGGGGCAGGCAAGCGGGGTTCAGGGGGCAGGATGTCAATGCTGAATTGCACCTGGATCTAAAAGAAGTGTATCAAACCCAAAAACAAACGATCACCATAAACGGCAAAAGTATTCGCCTGACCATCCCGGCAGGGGTAGAAAACGGGCAAATTATCAAAATTGCAGGCCAAGGCCGCCCGGGCGTAAACGGCGGACCGAACGGCGATTTGTACCTCACTTTTTCCATTGCGAACGATCCCAAATTTAAAAGAGAAGGAAGCAATTTGTACACGAATGCCGACCTCGACCTGTACACCGCAGTCTTAGGCGGCGATATTCTGGTCGATACATTTGACGGGAAAGTGAAATTGAAAGTGGCCCCGGAAACGCAAAGCGGCACTAAAGTAAAATTAAAAGGCAAAGGTTTTCCGGTGTATAAGGCTGAAGGGCAATTTGGCGATTTGTATGTCACGTACCACATCAAATTACCCACCAACTTATCGCAGCGGGAAAAAGATCTGTTCACGGAACTATCAAAACTGAGCAGCCATGGAAACTGAAAACCTGATTCTGATAGATACAGTATGTTCCCACCACAATATCGAGGTTTCTTTTGTTTCCTCTTTGCAGGAGTACGGACTGATTGAAGTGGTGGAAGTGGCTGATCATCAATATCTTTCTAACGAACAGTTAAGAGATTTTGAAAAGATGATGCGCCTGCATTACGAACTGAATATCAACCTGGAAGGGATTGATGTGATTGCCCGTTTGCTTCAACGGATAGATGATTTGCAGCAGGAACTTGTAGCGGCAAAAAACAAATTGATACTGCTGGAGTAATGGCGGCATCGGTAGTGCATGCATATCAAACGACCATGACCTCGGAGAGGTCCAACGTTTGTAGATGGCATATTTGAGGTGTTTCACGACCTCGGAGAGGTCGAACAGTTGTTTTGACAGGCTTCAATCACCTTGTTCGACCTCTCCGAGGTCATGGTCAGTTGATACGTTTGCCTTGCCAAAGTCACCACTAAGATTTAAGGTGAACAGGAAAATTCTTTTGTTGTTTCAGCGCCACATTCACCAGCAAAATCAGCACAGGCACTTCAATGAGCGGCCCAATCACCGCCGCAAATGCCACACCGGAGTCGATACCGAACACCGCGATGGCTACCGCGATACCTAGTTCAAAGTTATTGCCCGCTGCCGTGAAAGCCAGCGACGTGCTTTTCGGGTAATCCGCGCCGGCACGTTTGGCCAGGAAAAATGCGCTGAAAAACATGATGACAAAGTACAAAACCAGCGGAATCGCAATACGCACCACATCGAGCGGTATTTGCACGATCAGGTTGCCTTTGTAACTAAACATGACCGTGATGGTAAACAGCAGGGCTACCAGCGTGATCGGGCTGATTTTTGGAATAAATACCTGGTTGTACCACTCCTTTCCTTTTGAATTGATCAAAACAAACCTGGTAATCATGCCGGCCAGAAAAGGTATGCCCAGGTAAATAAAAACACTTTCTGCAATCTGGGCGATACTGACGGCCACTTCCACCCCTTTTACGCCAAAAAACGGCGGCAAAATGGTCACAAAAAACCAGGCGTACACGCTGTAAAAAAGCACCTGGAAAATGCTGTTGAACGCTACCAGACCGGCCACATATTCGTTGTCGCCCTTGGCCAGATCATTCCAAACGATTACCATAGCAATACAGCGCGCAATCCCGATCATGATCAGGCCGACCATGTATTCGGGCTTGTCCTGCAAAAAAAGTACCGCCAGCAGGAACATCAGCACAGGGCCGATGAGCCAGTTCTGCACGAGGGAAAGCCCGAGAATTTTCTTGTTTTGAAACACCTTCGGCAACTCCTCGTATTTCACTTTGGCCAAAGGCGGGTACATCATCAGGATCAGCCCGACCGCGATCGGGATATTCGTGGTGCCACTTTGAAACTGGCTGATAAAACCGGCAGTTCCCGGAACAAAATACCCCAGACCGATGCCGAGAAACATAGCGGCAAAAATCCACAGCGTGAGGTAGCGGTCGAGAAAGCCGAGCCGTTTGGGTGGAGTGGTGCTAGCCGTGCTCATGCGTGTAGTTTTCCGATGTGTTCCTGTACGAACTGTTCAGAATAGGTTTTTATCATGTCCCGAACCGACCTGAATTCCGCCATAATTTCCGTTTCCGTCCCTGTCGCTTTGGCTGGGTCGGGGAAATTGTAGTGAAACTTTTGTGCCCTGCTGGGGAAATACGGGCAGCGTTCCCGCGCATTGTCGCATACGGTGATGACGAAGTCAAAGTCGATGTCGCGGTATTCGTCGATGTTGTTGGATGTGTGCCCGGAAATGTCGATACCGTCTTCTTTCATAATCGCGATAGCCCGCGGATTGACCCCGTGCGTCTCTACGCCGGCGCTGTACACCTCGGCGTTGTCTCCTGCAAAATGCCGGAG
>JADLCC010000126.1 GCA_020847425.1 Saprospiraceae bacterium | reverse complement strand
TGCCGAACCGGCAAATGAATTGGTTGACCCATGGGTTGATTTTTTTGACCGTCTTTTCAAAGAGCTAAAATAGGGGAACAACTAAATGTCGCCTCTAATTGGGCATAAGTTTATGTCGCACCACAACCTTCATAAACCCTAATCAACTTTCTGATCATCAATTATACCCCGGATTCTGCCGAATCGCCCCATTGGTAGCCTGAACTTGCGACTGCGGTATAGGGAACAAATTATGCGTTCCTTCGAGATAGCCCAAGGGGCCCAAGGCAGTCTGTGCGCGACCTGTGCGTACCAGATCAAAAAAACGATGCCCTTCAAGTCCCAACTCGATACGGCGCTCGCGGTAAATGGCGTCGAGCAGCGCTTGTCCGGAAGCGGTGACGTCTGGCAAGATACCCGGTGTGTTGCCGCGCGCCCTTTTGCGAACCAGATTCAGTGAAGTCCGGGCCCCATCCTCATTGGCATTTTGCGCAGCAGCTTCAGCATGCATCAACAACACATCTGAATACCGGATGACTCGGTCGTTGACGCCGCCATTCACATTCACATCGCCAAAAGGCGCATCTTCACTTTTATAAGCGAAATACTTTTTGGGATAATAATCGTGAGCATAGCCCCCCGTGGCCTCTTTGGTAAAAATACCCCGGTCGCCCATAGCGTCGCCAACCCGGAACACGGTACTTCTCAGACGGGGGTCTTCAAAGCCTTCTTTGAAAAATTCCTGTACAAAATCTTCCGTTGGAAGGTTGAATCCATATCCCTCAAACTGCCCGCGAGCCCGTTGATACACTGGAGTAAACGAGCCCTCATTGGCCCCGGCATCATAGTTACCTCCAGAAGCGTTCATGTATTGAATTTCAAAAACAGACTCCGCATTGTTTTCGCCGGCAAGTGTAAAAATGCTGGCGTAGTCTGTAACCAACTGGTATTCATTGGACAAAACGACTTCGTTTGCAACGGCTTCTGCTTCTGCCCAGCGTTTTTGCCACAGGTAAGATTTTGCCAAAAGTGCCTGCGCAGCGCCTTTGGTAATGCGCCCCAAATCATCCTGTGCATACCCGCTGCGGAGCGGAAGACTGGAAGCAGCCGTTTTCAGATCTGACTCGATAAGCGCCCACACCTGCGCTGCGTCTGCGCGTGGCAGGTTGTATTCGCTCGGTGCCAATACGTGATCGGCGAGCGGCACCCCGCCATAGATGGTAACCAGGTTGTAGAAAAACCAGGCCCGGATAAAGTAGGCTTCTCCCAAAATGCGTGTTTTTAATGCGGCATTCATCTCAATTCCCGGCACTCGCTCCAATACTACATTGGCGCGGTAAATACCCTGATAGTCGGCCGCCCATTCATTTTCCAGGTGGGTGGTATTGCTTGGGCCCCGAAAAGTTTCGAGCTGGAGGATTTCGTTCCCATCGTTGTCGCCCGAGCCCCCTTTTATGGCATCGTCGGACATTACATCGCCCCAAAACCAGCGAAAATGTGGGCCGCCGCCGTTCGTTGTAGTCTCGAATTGCAGCGGCGCATACGCCGCATTTACCGCAGCAATGGCATCCGCCTCGGTGCGGTAGAAATTCTCTTCCGTAGCGCCGATGATCGGTTTGCGGTCGAGGAAATCTTTTTGGCAGGCACTGGGAAATAAGGCTGCCAATAGGATGAATATGAATAGTTTATGCTGTTTCATGATGTTGAATGATCGTTGAAAGTACCCCGAAACTCTGTTTCGGGGTGTTTGTTGTTCCAATTCCTACAGGGCCGCCCCGGAACGGAGTTCCGGGGTACGCTCAAAACGTCACATTCACGCCCCCCAAAAGCACCCGGGCCTGAGGGTAAAAACCCCTGTCCACACCGGCATTTAAAGCGCCGCCATAAGCGCCAATTTCTGGATCCATGCCGGAATATTTGGTAAAGGTGAACAAGTTTTGTGCAGAAACGTAAAGCCTGAATTTTTCAAATTTGACCTTCTTCAACAGTGATTTCGGCACCGCGTAGCCCAATTGTATCGTTTTCAAACGCAGGTACGAGCCATCTTCCACAAAACGGTCGCTGACCCGGGCATTCTGGTTGGGGTCTAAGAGGTTGACCCTTGGCTCGGAGTTGGAAGTGCCTGGCCCGGTCCAGCGATGGAGCACCGAAACCGGACGGTTCACATAGTTGAAATCGTAGCGCACGGTGGCGTTGTAGATATCGTTGCCCTGGGTGCCTTGCAGGAAAATGCCGAGATCGAATCCTTTAAATTCGCAATCCAGCGTAATCCCATAAGTTAAGTCCGGCGACGGATTGCCGATATAAGTCTGGTCAGCAACCGTGATTTCGCCATCGCCGTTCAGGTCTTTGAACCGAATATCGCCAGGAGCGGTGTTTTCATTTTGAAAAGCCGCGCTTTCTACTTCTTGCTGGGTTTGGAAAATACCATCCGTCTGGTAACCGAAAAACGAACCTATTGGCTCCCCTACTTCCGTTTTGGTCACAAATGCATTTCCTGCTTGCACCCGTCCGGCAAATATCGGCTCACCGCCCTTACCCAAACCCGTCACTTTATTTTTTACAAAAGCGACATTTCCGCCAATGCTGTATTTGAAATTGCGGTCGCGGTTGCGGTAAGCGGCTGAAAGTTCTAAGCCCCGGTTCGTGACACTGGCCACGTTGGTCACCGGCGCGATGGTACCCGCCGTGAGCGGAATCGGCGCAGCGTACAGCATGTCGAGCGTATTCTTTATGTAGTAATCGCCGGTAAACGAAACACGGCCGTCCCAAATCTCAGCGTCCACGCCAAAGTCGGTCTGCTCGATGGTTTCCCATTTCA
>JADLCC010000125.1 GCA_020847425.1 Saprospiraceae bacterium | reverse complement strand
CCTGCACAATCTGAGCGGTGCCATCCGGCGAGCCGTCATCTACGATCAAAATATGGAAGTGTTCCGGCTGGTTAAAAACAGCACGGATAATGGCTTCAATATTTTCCCGTTCGTTGTAGGTCGGTATAATGACGATTGCGGACATTGCTTTCGTGGTTCCTGTTCTAAATATATGAATCTATCAAACGACAAAGCTAATGGCAAACGCTGCTACGGAAAAAATAAGTCCGTACATGAAAATATTGTAGCAGATGCTCAGGTACTGGTATTTTTTGGCCAGTACGATACCCAGAAAATACAAGTCGCGGCTCATCGAACTGTACAAGAATTCCGGGTCTTTCAGCATTTCATTGACGCCCCACTGGAATTCATCGAGCGACATATTGTAAAAATTACCGAAAAACAGCAAGTTGGCTTTGCGCGCCCGAATGGCTTCGCGGGTCACTTTTCCTTCCGTTACTTTAGGTCGGGTGGCCAGTGTTGCAAACACCATCGAACCCAGGCAGGTTGCCGTCAACAGCATGGTGGGGATGACCAGTTTCATTGTTGGTCCGTCCTGCAGTTTGGGCAGCAGGTTGGAAACCAGGATAGAAATCACAATGGCATTGACGGAAAGCATGAGGTTGGCTTTGCTGTCGGCCATAGAACTCAGGTTGGTGTGCGTGCGGTAAGTGGTGCGGTACATGGTTTCCACACCGCGTCCGAAACGCGCCATTTTGAGTTCGTTTTCACTTTCGCGCAGCACTTTTTTGATATTGCCGTTTTTTTGTTCTTCATCCAGCAATGCCAGTTCTTCCACGGTCGGCGCTTTTTCGGGGCTGAGCCGGCGTTTTTGTTTAATTAAGAGCTGGATATGTTTGGCTTTGCGCTTGTTGAAAAATTCGTTGGCAACTGCAGTGTGGTAATTGTGGTTGAGCATAAAATTCAGCTCAAAATCCACCCAGTCCTGCTCGCTCATAATGGATTTCCCGGTCAGGATCAGTTCCTGCCTGAATTTACCCGTGCGATCCCAGTAACTCTCCATGCCCAGGTGGCTCAGGTCGCCGTCACAAATAATTTGTTCCAGCAAATTATTCGGTTGCTGAGGCACCTTGGTCGCACGGATACAACCCAGAACATCCTGCAGTTCGTCGTCGCTGATTTTTCCGCGCAAATACTGTTCTGCATGCATGCAGCTCCGCGCTTCATGGTCTTTCGGACCTTCGGAATAGCCCGTATCGTGAAACCAGGTAGCCAGTTGTACGACCAGCATATCCCGCGGATCCAGGTGAAAACCTTCTCCAATCATGTGTACCGCAGCAACAGTCTGAACGGTATGCTCGAGGTCATGGAATACATATTCCTGCCGGATGTGTTCGGCAAAATAATTTGTGATATAGCTTTCAATATCTTGCAACAATTGCTCTTCGGCAGTCATATAATCAGTAAGTTACACCGTTGGATATTATTGAGGCGGCAAATGTAGTGAAACCCTGGCACATGATTATAGTCGGGTTTGAAGGCTGCGGAGAGTTTATGCTGAAAGTGGAGCGGTGGAGCCACTTGAAAGTAGAGAAAGTTATGTTGGCCAACCTTTTTTCGTTCAAAACTACCTGGTATGAACAATTTGGCATGTTGCTTTTACAGGATTTCCGCACCTTTGCAGGGTCAAATTTCCACCTGTTGCAGGCGATGTAATACCCCTTTGCTTTCCAGCCACTCAACGCCTTAACAATCTCAACGCCTCAACTTTTTTCATCCATATGCCTTTCATCAACACTCCAATTCCTGATTTGCTGATTTTTGAACCCCAGATATGGCACGACGACCGGGGTTATTTTTTTGAAAGTTACAACCAAAAAACCTGGGAGGACGCAGGTGTGCACGTCGATTTTGTGCAGGACAACCAGGCACGATCCATGCTGGGCGTGTTACGGGGCCTGCACTACCAGACCGGCGAGATGGCGCAAGCCAAACTGGTTCGGGTGCTGGAAGGGGAAGTACTCGACGTGGCCGTCGACCTGCGACCAGAGTCGCCTACGTACGGGCAGTGGTACAGTATACGGCTCAGCGCCGAAAATAAGCGCCAACTGTTTGTGCCGCGCGGTTTTGCGCACGGCTACCTGGTGCTCAGCGAACTGGCGGAATTCGCCTATAAATGTGACAATTATTATTCCAAAGCCCACGAAGGCGGATTGCGGTATGACGATCCCCGGTTGAACATCGACTGGGAATTTGATCTCACGCAGGTGCTGGTTTCTGAAAAAGACAGGATACTGCCGTTTTTTGGGGCACACCGTTATTAATATGGAAGGATCTAATTTTCAAAACCTCCTGCCCAAAAGACTGTTCCAATCTTTTTCCTGCGTTCATAAATTGCTTTTGCTCTTTGTTTTTGCCTTTTCAACCCGGTCATTTGTTCCATGAAACAATTCCTATTGCTTTATTGCTGCATGTACGTTTTACAGCTACACAGCCAGAATACGCCTGTTTCAGGCCCCATGTTGAATACCGACGAAGCGGTGCGCATCGCACTGGAAAACAATTTTGATATCCGCCTGAGCCGTACGGATGCTGAAATTGCGCGCCTCAACAATACACGCGCCAACGCCGGTATGTTGCCTGTCGTCAACCTGGTAGCCGGTGAAAACGCCGCCGTGAATGCTTTCCAATACCAGAAATTTTTTGACGGACGGGTGAATGAAAATTATGGCGTTCCTTCTAACACGTTAAGCGCCGCTGTACAACTCAACTGGACTTTGTTTAACGGCCGACGGATGCAGATAACCAAAAAACGGCTGGGCGAACTGGAAAGCCTGGGCACACTCAACCTGAAAGCCACCGTTCAAAACACCACTTCCGCAGTATTACAGGCCTATTACGAGATCGTGCGCGGGCGTTTGCAGGAACGGGCTTTGGCAGAACTCATCACCCTCAACGAAGAGCGCCTGCGCATTGCCGAAGCGCGGCTGGCAGCGGGTTTTGCCGCACAAACAGACGCTCTGCAGGCCCGCATCGACCTCAACCAGCGCAGGTCCGACCTGCTGACGCAACAAAATGCCACTGCCGCAGCCAAACGCAGCCTCAACCTGCTGCTCGTGCGCCCCGCAGAAACGGCGTTCGAAGTGGATGAAAACCTGCAAAACACGTATAACCCACAGCGCAATGCACTGATTTACAAAACATCGGCACAAAACCCTGCCCTGCTGGTCTTTCAAAAAAGCGCTGAAATTGCAGCCCTTCAGGTTGATGAAGCCCGCACGCTCAACAAGCCGATCATCACTGGTACCGGGCAGTTTAACGCACAACGCGCCGACAATGGCGCCGGGATTTTACTCAACAATACCGGAGCAGGTCTGGCGATCGGCGCTACCCTGAGCGTGCCGCTGTATGCCGGTGGCAACATCCGCCGCCAGGTCGAAACAGCCAAACTGGCCGCTGAACAGGCTGCCCTGCGCACGCGATCGCAGCTCAGGAGTATTGAAACGGACCTCGATAACCAGTTGACTTTCTACCAGATACAACAACAGATCCTTACCCTGGAAGAAGAAAACGTGGGTATCGCGCGCGAAAACCTCAATGTCAGCACCGAGCGGTTCCGCGTCGGCACCACCAACGGCCTCGAAATTCAAACGGCGCAGAATACCCTGGAACAGGCCCTCGTGCGCCGGAACCTGGTGTTGTTTAATTTGAAATCGACGGAGATTCGGTTGCGGTTGCTGGCGGGCGATTTGTAGTTATTGGTTATTCGTGTGATAACCCTTGGCTTTACCATTTACGCAAGCCAAGGGTTATCACACGAATAACCAATAACTGATAACTAATAACGGAATGCTTAATTTTGCATCAGAATCCTAGCCCACCACCACGCTAAACAATAGCAGTCATGCAAAAACAGCCCGCACCATACCAGCCCCACCATAAAATACGTATCGTCACCGCTGCCAGCCTGTTCGACGGGCACGATGCAGCCATCAATATTATGCGCCGGATCATGCAGAGCAGCGGCGCGGAAATTATCCACCTCGGCCACAACCGCTCCGTACAGGAAATTGTGGACTGCGCCATCCAGGAGGATGTGCAGGGTATTGCCATTACGAGTTACCAGGGCGGCCACAACGAGTTTTTCAAATACATGCACGACCTGCTGAAAGAACGCGGCGCAGGGCATATCAAAATATTCGGCGGCGGCGGCGGCACCATTTTGCCTTCCGAAATCGCTGAGTTGCAGGCATACGGCATCACGCGCATTTACCATCCCGACGACGGTCGCACGATGGGCCTGCAGGGGATGATCAATGACGTTTTGGAAAAATGCGATTTCCCGATTGGCTTTTCCGTGAATGGTGAAATGAAACATTTGAAAGCGCTACAACTCCCCGACAGCCTAAACCTGTCGGGAAGTTCTTCGCGGAATAATGTAGTAGCCCGCCTCATTTCCATTGCAGAAAACAACCCGGAATACTACGAAAAGGAAATTGCGCCCAGGCTGAAACAGTCCGAAGTCGTCAGTCTGAAGTCCGAAGTCGTTGGTGCGAAGTCCGAAGTCAAGGGTCGTCAGTCCCAAACACCAAACACGAAACACCACACACCAGTCCTTGGTATTACAGGTACCGGCGGCGCAGGCAAATCGAGCATGGTCGACGAACTGGTGCGGCGTTTTATCCTCGATTTCAGCGACAAAACGATCGCCATAGTTTCCGTAGACCCGTCCAAACGCAAAACCGGCGGTGCTTTACTGGGCGACCGCATCCGCATGAATGCCATCAACAACCCGCGGGTGTACATGCGCTCGCTGGCTACCCGGCAGTCGAACCTCGCCCTGTCGAAATACGTCCACGCCGCCACTGACATCCTGAAAGCGGCCCGTTTCGACCTGATTATCCTCGAAACCAGCGGTATCGGCCAGAGCGACACGGAGATTGTCGACCACAGCGATGTGTCGCTGTATATCATGACGCCCGAATTCGGTGCTGCCACGCAACTGGAAAAGATCGATATGCTCGACTTCGCGGATGTCATTGCCATCAATAAATTTGACAAACGCGGCGCCCTCGATGCCCTGCGCGACGTGCGCAAACAGGTGCAGCGCAACCGCAATGCCTGGGATAAAAATGTGGACGATATGCCCGTTTTCGGTTGCATCGCCAGCCAGTTCAATGACCCCGGCGTCAATCAGTTGTACCGCCGCGTCATCGACCTGATGAATGAAAAAGGCAACGCCGGGCTGGATTCTCATTTCAGTTCGAGCAGCGAGGTTTCCGAAAAAATTTACATTATTCCGCCCAATCGCACGCGTTATTTGAGCGAAATCAGCGAAAGCAACCGCAAATACGACGAGTGGGTGGATAAACAGGTGAACATCGCCCGGCAACTTTTTGCACTGGAAACCACGCAAAACCTGCTGCGTTCGCAACCTGCTTCGGATGCAACATCATCCCTCATTCCTCATTCCTCATTCCTCATCCAGGAGTTAAAGAAAGACTTAGACGGTGAGTGCCTTCGCATCCTCGAATCCTGGGAAGACAAGAAAAAACGCTACGCAGGCGACGACTACATGTACCTGGTGCGCGGCAAAGAAATCAGGGTGCTGACCAAAACGGAAAGCCTGAGCCACCTGAAAATCCCGAAAGTTTGCCTGCCAAAATGGGCCGACTGGGGTGAAATCCTGCGCTGGTCGCTACAGGAGAATGTGCCCGGCGAATTTCCTTACACGGCCGGTGTGTTCCCGTTCAAACGCGAAGGCGAAGACCCTACGCGGATGTTTGCCGGCGAAGGCGGTCCCGAACGCACCAACCGGCGTTTCCATTACGTCTCCGCAGGGCTCCCGGCCGCGCGGCTCAGCACGGCGTTCGATTCAGTGACTTTGTATGGGGAAGACCCTGATTTCCGGCCCGATATTTACGGGAAAGTGGGCAATTCTGGTGTGAGCATCTGCTGCCTCGACGACGCCAAAAAACTTTATTCCGGTTTCGATCTCTGCGACCCGAAAACCTCGGTTTCCATGACGATCAACGGCCCGGCAGCGACGATTGCAGCGTTTTTTATGAATGCGGCCATCGATCAGCAATGCGAGCGGCATATCCGGGAAAATGGCCTGGAGCATTTGGTGGAAGCGCGTTTGAAAGAAAAATATGATGATAAAGGGGTGGAAAGGCCGCGGTATCGTGGAGAAGCCGAGCGTAGCGACGGGGTGACTTCAAGCCACCCCGTCGCTACGCCCAACCTCCCTCCCGGCAACAACGGCCTCGGCCTCCTGCTCCTCGGCATCACCGGCGACGAAGTGCTGCCCCCGGACGTCTACGAAAAAATCAAAGCCCATGCCCTCGCCTCCGTGCGCGGCACCGTGCAGGCCGACATCCTGAAAGAAGACCAGGCGCAAAACACCTGCATTTTCAGCACCGAATTCAGTCTGCGGGTGATGGGCGACGTGCAGGAATATTTTATACAAAACAAGGTCCGCAATTTTTACTCGGTCTCCATTTCGGGTTACCACATTGCGGAAGCGGGCGCCAATCCCATTTCCCAACTGGCCTTTACGCTCTCCAACGGTTTCACTTTTGTGGAATATTACCGCTCGCGGGGCATGAAAGTGGACGATTTTGCGCCCAATCTCTCGTTCTTTTTCTCCAACGGCGTCGACCCGGAGTACGCGGTGATCGGTCGTGTGGCCCGGCGCATCTGGGCCAAAGCCATGAAACGGCTCTACGGCGCCAACGAACGCAGCCAGATGCTGAAATACCATATCCAGACCCGCGGCCGCAGCCTGCACGCGCAGGAAATCGCGTTCAACGACATCCGCACCACCCTGCAGGCGCTGTATGCCATTTACGACAACTGCAACTCGCTGCATACCAATGCCTACGACGAGGCGATCACGACGCCGACCGAGGAATCGGTGCGCCGTGCCATGGCGATCCAGATGATCATCAACCACGAACTGGGCCTGGCGAAAAATGAAAATCCGCTGCAAGGTTCCTTTATCATCGAGGAACTGACCGACCTGGTGGAAGAGGCCGTGCTGCTGGAATTCGACCGCATCACCGAGCGCGGCGGCGTACTGGGCGCAATGGAAACCATGTACCAGCGCGGCAAGATCCAGGAAGAAAGCCTGTACTACGAAACCCTGAAACACACCGGCGAACTGCCGCTGATCGGGGTGAATACCTTCCTGTCCAAAGAGGGCTCGCCGACCATCCTGCCCCGCGAGGTGATACGCGCCACAGAAGAGGAAAAACAGGATCAGATCGCTACGCTGCAATACCTGCACAAGGCGAATGCGGATAAGTCCGCAGCGGCTTTAAAACGCCTGCAACAGGTGGCTGTACAGAACGGCAACCTGTTCGCGGAACTGATGGAAGCGGTGAAAACGTGTTCGCTGGGACAGGTAACGGGGGCTTTGTTTGAGGTGGGAGGGCAGTATAGGAGGAATATGTGATTTAGGTTAACTTTGTTGGAAAATTAATGAAGTATGGAAAACTGGGAAGTTTATATCAATATCAATCCGAACATCCGTTTCGGCAAACCTTGTATTTCTGGAACCCGTATTGCTGTGCAGGACATATTGGAATGGCTGGCTTCCGGCATGTCTTTTG
>JADLCC010000124.1 GCA_020847425.1 Saprospiraceae bacterium | reverse complement strand
TTTTCACCGGGCGAAGCGCCCTAAACACTAAACACTAAACACCAAAAACTAAACACTCTTTTATTTTCGTTTGATAAAAAAGCCGGGAAACTGCCCGGTTGTTTTCTGGTTTTCAAACACCAGTTTGCCATTGACCCACACTTTTTCGATGCCTGAAGAAATGGCATCCGGCTGTTGAATGGTTGCGTGGTCCTGTACAGTCGCCGGGTCGAACAACACCAGATCCGCGTGATACCCGGGCGCAATAATGCCGCGGTCGCCGATACCAAGGTGCTCGGCAGCGAGGCCCGTCATTTTGAATACGGCGGATTCCAGCGAAATGATTTTCCGCTCGCGCACATACCTGCCCAAAACGCGGGTAAAGGCGCCATAACCCCGCGGGTGCCCGCCCCAGGAGCCGTCGGAACAGATATTGGTATGCGGCCAGGCGAGGAAACTTTCCAGGTCGGGTTCGTCCATAGATTTACCCATGATGCCTTCGGTATTGCCTTGGTAATCGGGGTGTTTTTCATCAAATTCCGATGCGGCTGCGATCAGGTACATGAGCGTTTGCGCGGGTGTTTCCTTGCGCATGGCGGCCACTTCCAGCACCGTTTTGTCCGAATATTCAGGATGGGGTGCATAGTGGAGCAGCGGCGATTTTTCAGGGTCAAATAATTGATTTACAGCGAATTCCGCGCTGGCAGGACTGGTGTAATCGCGGTTGGGAAACAACACGCGCAGGGTAGAGCGCCAGAAATCGTAGGGGTAACAATCGGCTGTGATATCGACACCGGAAGCCCGCGCGTTTTCGAGTTGGGCCAGCAGGGTAGGGGCATAGCCCCAGCGATCCCGTTTGGCGATTTTGATATGGGAAATCTGCACCGGCAGTTTGGCTTCCTTGCCGATTTGTATGATCTCGTCGATGGCCTCGTCCAGGCTCACATCTTCGCTGCGGATATGGCTGATGTAGCGCCCGCCGGAGGCTGCGGTCGTTTTGGCGAGATCGACCACTTCGCTGCGGTTGGAGTAAAAGGCACGTTCATATTCCAGGCCGGTAGCGAGTCCCAACGAGCCCTTGTCCATTTCCGCTTTCATCAGTATTTGCATCTGAACCACCTCTTCCGGCTTGGCAATCCGGAGCACATCGCCTTCACCCATCACGGTTTCGCGCAGGGTGGTATGGCCCGTATAGGTCGCTACATTGATGGCTACGGGCGTTTTTTGTAGGATTCTTTCGATGGTGTCGATCGGGTAACTGTTGCCATCCTGGCCGATTACAATACTCGTGACGCCCTGGCTGACCAGCGCCAATCCGCCCGGACTGTCCTGCAAACCCCCGAAATGGTGGCTGTGGCTGTCGATAAATCCCGGCGCCAGTACCCGTCCGCCGCCATCGGTGACGGTTTCGCCGGGAAAGGCGGTGAGTGCGCCCGTTTCCCAGACTTTGTTATCGCGCAAACGCACGGAACAGGCTCTTGCCGGCGATCCCGTTCCGTCGATCAACCGGATATTGCTGATCAGTTCCAGTTTCGGTATTTCCGGTTTTTTTCCGGCCAGTATTGCTTTGATACAATTTCGGGCGACACCGTCTGTACCGCTGCTCAGGATGATCGTTGTTTGTTGTTTTTTGGTATCGCGCACAATTTCGTTCAGAAAACCTACCCAGCCGCCGGTATGGGAAAGCACCTGACCGGTAGAATCTATCCGCCAGCCGAATCCGTAAGGCTGCGTTGTGCCGTTGTTCAATTTGACCGGGGTAAAAGCCAGTTTCATGGTTTTTGCAGATACCAGTTTTTCCGTGTACAGCGCCTGGTCCCATTTCAGCAGGTCATCGACCGACGAATAAATATTGCCGTCGCCCACCACGCCGTCGAATCGCATCAGGTCGTTGGGTATTTCCAGGCCGTTTTCCCGCCGGAAACCGAATACCCTGCCTGCGGGCGATTGCTGCATTTCAAGCGTATAAATGTAGGTATCCTTTAGTCCCAGCGGTTCGGTGATCTGTTGTTTAAAAAAGGTTTCAATCGGCATATTGGCCGCTTTTTCGATAACCGAAGCCAGCAGGATGTAACCGGTGTTGCAATATTCCCAGCGTTCGCCGGGTTCGAAGTTGGGTTTGGGCTTGAATTCGGCCAGCAGTTGCAGCAGTTTGGTGTTGGTGAGCGTATCGAGCGTGTTTCGGTGGGCCAATACCAGATCGAAGTACTCCGGGAGGCCGGAAGTATGGGTCAGCAAATGCCGGATGGTGATCGTTTCGTATGGAAACGCAGGCAGGTACTGTTTTACCCGGTCGTCATAGTGCAGTTTGCCTTTTTTCTCCAGCATCATGGCCATCATGGCAATGAATTGCTTGGATACCGATGCCAGGTTGAAGGCAGAACGGGTTGTTAAAGGCTCATTCGTGGCGATATTGGCCTTTCCAAACGTTTTTTTGTACAACACTTTACCGTGATCGGCTACCAGTACGGCGCCGTTGAACATGGCCTGCTGGTGGAGGATCGTGAGTGTTGAATCCAGTGTTTGTATCTGAGCAGGTTTAATTTGTGCTAATGCGGGCATCGTCCAGGCAGCGAAAAGCGCAAGGAACAGGGCGGTTTTAAATTGATTCACGCGACAGGAAATTTTCAGTTTTGGAAAAGACTTTTACCCCTTCGGAACAATGGTATTCCGAAGGGGTAAAAGTGAGAAAAAATACTGATAAAACAGGTGGCGTTTTCCCGGAGGGAGACTACTCAGTCCTGGATTTTAATGAGTTTTACATAACCGGATTGGCCTTCCGATTCCACACGGATATGGTAGACGCCGTTTTTCAGCACGTCAAGTGGAATATTCACGTCGTTCCGGCCTTTTTTTAGCAAAATGTCCATTTGCTGCTGCATTGTGCCGTTCAGATCATAAACGACGATCCTTACCTGGTTTTCCTTCTCTTGTTGCAACTGCAAGGTTGTCTGCGTTTTGGCGGGATTGGGTGAGAGGCCAAGAACATATTCCGGGTGGCCCATCTGCACCTGCACAGTGGCAGAAATACTGGAACTGCCGTCCGTGTCGTATTGCCGGAGCCTGTAATAATTGATGTCGGGCATGGGCTGCAGGTCGGTCCAGGCATAGTTTTTTATACCCGACTGTGATTCGCCGGCGTTGACTTTTCCAATTTCCCGGAACGATACCGGATCCCGCCCCCTTTCAATAGCAAAATACCCGTTGTTTCTTTCGAGCGCTGTCGACCATTTCAAATCAACCGCGTCGCCCGCTTTTATGGCATCGAAGCGCAACAATTCCACAGGCAGCACCAAAGTGCCTTGTACCTCAATCAAGTCTATGGCCGATTCTTCCGTTCCGCCGAACTGGTCAAAATCGAGGCGAACTTTGAGGCTCGTCCCGGTGCCAGGAATATTAAACGTATACTTGGTAAAATTCGATGTGGAAACGATTGCACCGTCCGCCATGCCGTCGAGGTTGAGGTCCTGCCTCAGATCGCCTCCGGATAGGGCTCCACCAACAAACCGGCCCACCGTTTTAAACGCGCCGTTGTTCAGGCTCGCATGCACATTGATGGAGTCGTCCCACTCCCAGCGGGTGCCATTGTTGCTGGCTGTGGCAAGGAAAAAGGAAACCGTCAGGTTATTGTAACTACTGATGTTGATACTCTGCGTGGTGAGATCTCCGGGAGGCCTGGCGCCAGGCGGACCTGCAAGATTGGACCGGATATCTTCCCCTGCCCAAAACCAGGAGCCCTGTATGTTAGTGAGCGCATTACCGAAACCGATCATGCACGTGCCAGGCGGAAACACCGGATTGGTATTTGTTCTTAAAAAATAGTCAGGATTAGAAATAGTTGCACAGTCGTTGTACGTATTAGAAACGTAGCGCACACCTTCTCCGTCGGTTTCAAAACTCTCGGAATAAAGGGTGGTCTGACTGTATAAAATCGTGTTGAAAATCAATAAAATAGCAAGGAAGGGTAGTGTTTTTTTCATCTTTGGCAAAGTGGTTTTGATATGTACTTTTCAAAGATATAACCTGAAGGTTCGGTCAATTTGCCCGGAAGGCTCAACGACGCGGTTGATTTAGTTTCCGAGGGCATACATTGTATTTGTGCTTTGTAAAAATGCTTTACAAATGGGTTAGTTTTGCGCAGTTTACCAAGTGTTAATTCTTCTAAAAACAAGCCATATGTCACTGTTCCCTATTTTCGTCATTGTTGTTGCTATTCTGATATCCGGCATACGCATTGCCCAGGAATACCAACGCTCCGTTGTGTTCAGACTCGGCCGTTTCCAGTCCATCAAAGGCCCGGGACTTTACTGGATCATTCCGTTCATCGAACGGCAGCAAAAGGTGGATATCAGGACCAAAACCGTGGACCTGGAGCGGCAGGAAACCATCACAAAAGACAGTGTTAGGCGCATGCAGATGTTGTCCGAAATCGGCATCGACAACAATACCACCACGATCGTTCTGGTGCCTTCCGACTTTACCCAGGCCGCCAGGAGTTTTACGGAGTTGGTAAATCAAAAGAAACTGGACGCTTAAATAGTTGTTGGTTAACAGTTATTGGTTATCCGGCTTGGAAATCGTAGAAAACTAAAATGAACAAGATAAACACAGAACGCCTGCTGCTGCAGCCACTGACCCACGCTCAACTCTTGCAGTACATCAAAAACGACGGCTCCCTCGAAGCCGCGCTGCACATCAATCCATCGGAAAGAGTGATTTCTGCGGACCTGCAGGAAGCGCTGGAGCAGACCATTGTGCCCAATGTTGCCGATCCGCTCAAAAACTATGTGTTCAATTCCCTTTGGACGATAATCTTGAAAACGGAAAATAGAATGGTGGGCGACCTGTGTTTTGTCGGCGAACCCAATGCGGCAGGAGAAATTGAAATCGGTTATGGTACTTATGAAGCGGAAAGGGGAAAAGGATACATGACGGAAGCAGTTTCTGGTATGTTGCAATGGGCAATGCGCCAACCGGAAGTTCGGGCCATCATCGCATCAACGGAAAAAGACAATCCTGC
>JADLCC010000123.1 GCA_020847425.1 Saprospiraceae bacterium | reverse complement strand
TATGGTTGTCATCGCTCAATGCGGCGAGCGAATTATCCGACTTTTTGATTTCGCGATCAGGGAAGTGATACACCTGGGTGTAGCTCATATCGGCGAACATCATTTTCATCATGTCCATCGATTCTTCGCCGCCTTCTTCTTCACCGCCGCCTTCGGCCAGGGCTTTTTTGATTTCTTCACCGAGATCACCGGCGCCGAGACGTTCGAAGTTTTTACCAGAGAATTTGAAAATTTCGTCCGTTTTGCTGTCGTACTTGTCTTTGTTGATGATTTTAAGGGCCCTGTTCAGCGCTGCAACATCTGCAAAATCAAAAGTATAGCCGAATTTCAGGTTGGCAGTATCGTTTACTTCCACCACATTGTTGATGCCTTCGATGCCTTTGAGTGAAGCGGCAACGGAACTGAGTTGCTCGCCCATTTGCGACATGGAATTGTCGACAGCAGGTTCGGCTGCGGGCGCATCGCCGCTCATTATGGCAGTGGAATCGCCGGAAAGGCTGTCTCCTGTCATACCTTTCATCATATCCATCATGCCTTTGAGCTCGCTCATGTCGAGGGTCATTGCATAAGAGCCATTGCCTTTATCTTTAAAAGTAACTTCTTCAAGAATATGCAGGCAACTAGTAAGTGTCATGCTGACCATAGCGAGGACAGCTAAAAAGAGATTTCTCAGATTTTTCATTGAAAATGTGATAGTTAAAAAAAGTTTTGGTTGATAGAAGGGTTGGTGTTTGGGTGTTTTGGTGTTTTAGTGTTTTAGTGTTTTGGGCGCTTCGCCTGAACTACTCACAGTTGCCGAATGCGAAGCGCCCAAAATACTAAAACACCAAAACACCAAAACACATACCTTACTCAATTACAAAATCCTTCATGACGCTGACGCCATCTTTTTCGAGCACAAAGGTATAACTGCCTTTGCGTAGATAATGTTTCCCGCTGTCGGCTTTCTCTATTTCGACCGGCTTTTTATTGTCTTTTTGTGCGGACTGCAAGGCTTCTTTGTATTTTTTCAGGTTGGAAGGTTCAACATTGAGGCTATAAACGTATTGATTGATGCCTTTGTTACAATCGATCTCGCCACTTTTCAGCACCAGTCCTGAATCCTTCATTTGAACTTTCCAGGCAACCTTTCCGACGGAGCCGGCATAAAACGTAACAGGCAATTCTGGATCTTTTATTTGTTTGTAGGGTTGTTGTTTACCCCAGTTTTTGGAAAACCGCGTTTTGGCGATATCAAATACATAAACAACCGTATCCAGCACCGATTCTGTCAGTTGTTGAACGTTCGACATGTTCACTTTGTAGATGGAGCGCCCGTGTGTGCCGATCAAAAGGTCTTGCGTTGGAGACTGTATCACCAGGTCATGTACCGGAACAGCAGGAAACGAATCATGCAGCGTGTGAAAGGTTTTTCCACGATCCAGCGTGATGTACAAATTATGGTCGGTTCCGACATATAAAATATCCGGATTGGAAGGATCTTCCCGGACCACGTTGACGGGCTCGGCGGGGAGATCTGTGCCAATGCGCACCCAGTTTTTCCCGTAATCTTCAGAAACATACAGGTATGCGTTGAAATCATCCCATCGGTAGCCGTTCAGGCCGGCATACACCCGGCTGCGTTCGTGCGCCGAAGCCTGCACCCTGGAAACCCAGAGGTTGGGCGGCAACTGAGCGGAAATGTTGTCCCAGTGTTCTCCGCCGTCGCGGGAAACATGGACCAGGCCATCGTCGGATCCCGTGTACAATAAACCGAATTTGAGCGGGCTTTCATGGATCGTCGTCAGGGTGCCGTACGGGACATTCCCCGGCTTCCCACCCATTGTAAGATCCTCGGAAATAGCCTCCCAGTTGTCTCCTTTGTCAAAAGACCGGTACAGTTTATTCGCTCCAAAATAAAGCACATCCTGCTGGTGCCGGCTGAGCTGAATGGGGGTTTGCCAGTTGAACCTCAAGGGGCGCTCGCCTAAATCGTGTTTAGGAGTAATCCCCTTTCTTTTTCCCGTTAACTTATTGATTCTGAAGTAATAACCGAATTGGAACCCGGTGTAAACGGTGTTGTTGTCCCGGTAGTCGACCTGCACCTGCATACCATCGCCGCCGATCAGTTCTTTGTACGGATAACTGCCAGTTTGGTGCCATTCTGTGGAAGCCTGGTAATCGGAGGGGCCAACCCAGACACCATTGTCCTGCGCCCCGCCGTACACATTGTAGGGTTCTGCCTGGTCGGTCGTAATGGCATAAAACTGGCCGACAGGCGGGTTGTTACATTTCATCCAGGAAGTTCCATTGTCCCAACTGATATTCAGTCCGCCATCGTTGCCATTGACCAGGTAACCCGGCCGCCGTGGATCCAGCCAGAGCGCATGGTGGTCGACGTGTACGTTGTCACCATTGATGTTTTTCCAGGTATTGCCACCGTCCTCGCTGCTGATGATCAGAAAACCGATGAGGTACACTTTGTCGGCATCTTCCGGCATACAACGGATGTTGCTGAAATAATAGCCGTAAGTAAAATGCATTTGTTCGATGCTTTCCTGGTGGCTGCGTTGCCAGGTCGAACCCCCGTCGTCGCTGCGGTACACTTCTGCGCCGATGTAATTCGTTTCGAAAAGGTTGTTGTTTGCGTCTTCGAGGTATTCCACCAGCGCCGTTGGTTTTAACTTGTCGGACTTCACCAAACCCTTGATTTTCTGTGCGTTGTATTTTTCCGGGAAATTGTTTTGTTTCAGAAATGCACTTAGTTTTTCTTCGGAAATTTTTAGCAAGTCCTCTTTGGAAATTTTCCGCAACTGATCCTTGGTGAGCACGTCCTCGTCAATGATTTCTTTTTTTGGTTTTGGATTCTGGTTGTCCACGCAGGCATAAAGCACTGTTTTTCCATTTTTCCGGCCTGCTGCAAGCCCGATACGCCCTGTTTTGGGCCCTGATGGGAATCCGCTTTCGACAGTGCTTAGCATGGACCATGTTTCGCCAGCGTCGGTACTTTTCCAGATGCCCGAACCATTACCTGCGCCTTCAAAATTCCAGGCGCTGCGTTGGCGTTCCCAGGTAGCGGCAAACAGGGTATTGGGGTCATTCGGATCGGCAACCAGGTCGATTGCGCCGGATATGTCATTGATAAACAGTGTTTTAGCCCATGTTTTACCACCATCGCTTGTTTTGTACACACCGCGTTCAGGGTTGGAGGAGTAAAGGTGTCCCAATACGGCTACCCAAACCGTGTTCGGGTCAGTAGGGTGGAGGAGGATGCGTGCAATATGGTGGCTTTCGGGCAAGCCGCACCAGATCCAGTTTTTACCCTGATCAATGCTTTTGTACATGCCGGTACCGGCGTAAGAGGAACGGCTGCTGTTGGCTTCGCCGGTGCCTACCCATATGATATTTTCCTTCCAGTTCACAGCGATATCGCCGATCGTCATGCTGGCTTCCTTATCGAATACAGGTTTGAATTGTGTGCCATTGCTTTCGCTGTACCAAAGGCCACCGGAGGCGTAGGCAACATACATCCTGGAAGGATTGTCGGGATCCAGGTCGACATCGGTTACGCGGCAGGAAAAGACGGAAGGCC
>JADLCC010000122.1 GCA_020847425.1 Saprospiraceae bacterium | reverse complement strand
CCCATGAAATTGGTGACCACCTCGTCTATTTTTTTGCCATTGGAAATGACGTTGATTTGAATAGGCGTTTTGCGGCTTTGCAGCACATCCATTGGCATCTCTACAAAAAATGCACCCTCAATCTTGCCACTTTTAGGGATGAGTTTCTGCTCTTTTCCTACCAATGTAATGTGCGTATTGGGTGTTGCCATCTCCAGGTGCACAGGTAGATCTTTCGTAGATTTATTGATCAGGATAAACGTGTAGAGGTTGGTCAGGTGGGTTTCGTCTTTCTGCTGGTACAATTGCCCCGGCGAACGAAGGATGATGGATTCCACGATACCACGGCGGGCCAGCAGGAAAACATCCAAAGCCAGCAGAGCGACCAGCATACCAGTGTATGCGTACACACGGGTAGTAAAAATCTTGCGTTTTCCGGATTCAATACCGGTCATGGAATCATACCGGATCAGTCCGCGGGGCTTGTCAACTTTCACCATTACTTCGTCACAAGCATCGATACATGCCGTGCAATTGGTGCATTCCAACTGCGTTCCATTGCGAATATCAATGCCAGTGGGGCAAACGGCTACACACAGGTTACAGTCGATGCAGTCGCCCAGGGCGCGTACGGCAGGTTTGGCTTCAGCCGAGGCGCTGCCCACAGCCGCTTTGATATCATCTACAGGGCTTCCCGTTCCCGCCGTATGTGATGCAGTGACTTCTGTGGCTTTTACAGTGGCTGTGTTTTTTTTCAGTTTTCCCCGGGGCTCACCGCGTATAAAGTCGTACGCAACGACCACAGAGTCCTTGACCAGCAAAACACTTTGCAAACGACCGTAAGGGCATATCGTCGTACAAACCTGTTCCCTTAAACGTGCAAAAACCCCGTAAAAAAGGCCTGAAAAAATGAGCATGGCTATAAAACCACCCAAATTCTGTTCAACCGGCTCACGGATGATAGCGATAACCTTATCCATGCCGATGATATAAGCCAGGAAGTAGTTGGATACTAATACTGAAATACCGAAAAAAACCAGGTGTTTCAACCCTTTTTTGCGTATTTTTTCTGCGTTCCAGGGCCCTTTATCCAATCTGCGTTGTTCGCCGATACTTCCTTCGATCCAGTATTCAATTTTACGGAATATCATTTCCATAAAAACGGTCTGCGGACAAACCCAGCCACAAAATAAGCGCCCGAATACTACTGTAAACAGGATAATGAATACCAGAAAAGTCAGCATGGCCAACACGAACAGGTGAAAATCCTGAGGTGTAAACAGCAAGCCGAACAGTACGAATTTCCGCTCCAGAATATTGAATAGCAGGAATTGCTCGCCATCGATTTTGATGAACGGCATGCTTAGAAAAAAAACCAGGAAGATAAAACTAACCCATGTACGGGCGTTGTAGAAACGCCCCGACGGCTGCTTGGGATACAGCCATATCCGTTTACCCGCTTGATCGACCGTAGCGATATGATCGCGATATTCCTCGGTATCTTCGATCAAAGGTTGTTTGAATTCAGGTGACATGTTTGCGCTGTTAATGTGAATGCAGGAGGTTATTTCGGGGTGCAAGTTCCGCAGAGTGGTGACGTTAAATGATGATCCGGATCACCCGATTGGGTGATGTTGGTTAGTATTCTGCTTCATACAGTACAGAAAAGGCCGGACACGTAGAGTGTCCGGCCAATGGAACCATAAATAAGAAGGATATCAGGTGTTTATTTCCCGGGTTCGGGCGTTGCAGTTGTGGTATCTTTCACGGCCTCACCGGTCCATAAGGTACCCTGTGGCTCTTTTTGATTTGGCGGATTGGTACCTTTCAAAGTGAGGATATAACTGGCGACTTTCTGCATATCAGACGGCTTAAGTTGCGACTGCCAGGAAATCATCCCTTTTTCAGGCACACCATATTTGATGGTTTTGAAAAGATCCTTCACACCACCGCCGTGTATCCAGTAATTGTCTGTAAAGTTGGGGCCTACTCCACCTTCTCCCAATTGTCCATGGCAGGCAGCGCATGAGTTTTTAAAGATCAATTCACCTTCGCCAATAGGGCCGCTTTCTGTCAGCAGGCTCACATTGGACTCATCGATGGCGTTGGCTTTACCGGCGAGCGCAACCGCAATCTGTTTTTTTGCCGTTTCAATCTCTTGCTGGTACTCTTCTTTTTGTGATGGGCCGTTACCTCCCCAGTGGTAGTAGTACATGTACCCGACTGCCCAGACGATAGTAATCAGGAACATATTGATCCACCATGGTGGGAGGCGGTTGTCCAACTCATAAATTCCGTCATGCGGGTGTTGGAGCATGATATCAGCCTCTTTTTCGATAGGAACGGCATCTCCCCAATACTTTTTGCGCATGCGGGTCCAGAAATCGTCACCGGCAGGAACGGCTGTTCCGGCAGTTCCGCTTGCCAGGTTAACGCCGCTTTTTTGCGCCTCTAACTGTACGACTCTGTTATACAGGAAATGATTGACCTTGATAATATAAATCATCGCTACGATGAATAACACAGCGCTGGCAATACCCAACACCCAGGTCATAATATTGGGTAATTCTCCGGCAGATGAAGCCGGATCAGCAGCCGGAGCTGTTTGACTGAATCCTTCGGCTGCTACCAGCAGCAGCAGGAGCGCGATCAGATATTTGTTAGATTTCATTTTTCAAAAAATTGATAGTCATGAAATTAGTCCTCGAGTGGCAGGTTCGCCATGCGCTGCATGTCCTCTTTTCGGGAAATGAATGCCCGGATGGATGCGACGCAGAAAGTGCCGAAAAAGATCAACAGGGTGCTAATAGCGAACCACTGAATGCCATCGACAGATTGAAGGAGGTACTTGTACATGTTGCTTGAGTTAAAAATGATTCAATGGGTGGCGATGCACTTTTTTTAACGGTTATTTCCCGGATAAAATCAGCGCATCGCCCTCCTGTTACTTCTCTGAAGCAGGCTGCACCTTAATATCGGTGCCCAGCCTTTGCAGATAAGCGATGATGGCTACAATTTTTTTCTTTTCAATACCTTGATCCTTGATGCCCTGCGACGCGAGGTTTGCAGCGATTTTCTGTGCTTGTTCCTCCGCATTTGTAACGGCATATTTTTCAAAGTCACGGGCGTACGGTGTGCCGAGTGTGCGCAAGGCGGTGATTTTGCCTGGCAAACCGCTGAGATCCAGTGGTTCATCCAGCAAGTGCGGATACGCAGGCATAATCGAGCCGGGCGACATGGTGGTCGGGTCCATCATGTGGTTGTAGTGCCAGCTGTCGGGGTACTTGCCACCTTCCCGCATCAGATCGGGCCCGGTGCGTTTGCTGCCCCACAGGAACGGACGGTCGTAGATGTATTCGCCGGATTTGGAATACTCGCCGTATCGTTCCGTTTCACTTCTGAACGGGCGGATCTGCTGGGAGTGACATCCTACGCAGCCTTCACTGATATAAATATCGCGACCGGTCAGTTCCAGCGGAGTGTAAGGTTTCACGGTTGATATTTTCGGCACCTGACTTTCGATGAATACCATCGGAATGATTTGCACGATACCACCGATAGCGATCAGAACGGTACTCCACAATAACATCTGCATTGGACGACCTTCGATCCAGCGGTGCCAGTATTCGCCTGTTGTAGCTGCTGCCTGGCGGCGTTCGCGAGCGGGTGCTTCCGCATCTTCATTGGCCAAGAAGGAGCCTTGTTGAGCGGTTTTCAACAGGTTGTAAACACCCAGAATAGTACCGATAAAGAACATGGTGCCACCTGCTGCACGCATGGCGTACATTGGAATAATTTGAGTGACGGTATCCAGGAAGTTACCCCATACCAGTAAACCTTCCGGCGTAAATTCTTTCCACATCAGGGCTTGTGTCCAACCTGCCCAGTACAGCGGAACGGCATAAACAACGATACCTAATGTGCCGATCCAGAAGTGCGCATTGGCCAGTTTTACGGAGTATAACTGTGTGCGATACATACGTGGCCAGAGCCAGTAAAGTACACCGAACGTCAGAAAGCCGTTCCAGCCCAAAGCGCCTACGTGTACGTGTGCAATCGTCCAGTCAGTGAAGTGACTGATTGCGTTGACAGATTTGATGGAGAGCATCGGCCCTTCGAAAGTGGCCATACCATAGGCGGTAACGGCTACCACCATAAATTTAAGAACAGGATCTTGCCGCACGCGGTCCCATGCGCCGCGCAGGGTCAGCAAACCATTCAGCATACCACCCCAGGACGGAGCAATCAGCATGATGGAGAACACTGTTCCAAGCGATTGTACCCAGTCCGGCAGGGATGAATACAACAAGTGGTGCGGTCCTGCCCAGATATAAATGAATATCAGCGCCCAGAAGTGCACAATCGAAAGTTTATAGGAGTAAACAGGGCGATTGGCAGCCTTCGGCAGGAAGTAATACATCATACCGAGATAAGGTGTCGTCAGGAAAAATGCTACCGCATTGTGTCCGTACCACCATTGTACCAACGCTTCCTGCACACCGGAAAACAAGGGATAACTTTCTGTAAACGAGAAAGGTAACTCCAAACTGCGCACAATATGCAGCACTGCTACCGTCACCCAGGTGGCGATATAAAACCAGATGGCTACATAAATGTGGCTTTCCCGGCGGGTAAGCAGGGTGCCGAACATATTCACCCCAAAAACTACCCAAATAAGTGTAATCAGAAGGTCGATCGGCCAGATTAACTCTGAGTACTCGCCACTTGTAGTCATGCCCATTGGTAGCGTGTACGCAGCGCATAGAATGACAAATTGCCA
This sequence comes from Saprospiraceae bacterium, assembly GCA_020847425.1. Lineage (GTDB taxonomy): Bacteria > Bacteroidota > Bacteroidia > Chitinophagales > Saprospiraceae > M3007. Next base: position 334 of record JADLCC010000122.1, on the reverse strand, counting down.
TCCCCAGAAATGCACCCAGGAAAGGGTGTCATTCCACATCCTTGCCTTTAACAGGCGTTGAAGTGAATAATAAATACCCATAAAAAGACCATTGCCGACAAATGCAAAAATGACGGCATTGGTGTGTAACGGGCGCAATCGTCCAAAGGTGAGCCATGGACCAAAGTTAAGTGAGGGATAGGTCAACTGAAAGGCAATGATTATACCTACCAGCATCCCTACCACCCCCCAGATAAACGAGGCCATACCAAAGGCCCGTGTTATCCGATTGTCATACTGAAATTGTTGTGTGTTGCTCATAAACAGAGAATTAGGAACTTCGTCTTGTACTGAT
>JADLCC010000121.1 GCA_020847425.1 Saprospiraceae bacterium | reverse complement strand
CCTTTCGGGGTCGATTGTTCCGGGCTGACTCAAATGGTGTTTAAAATTGCCGGTATCCGTTTGTTGCGCGATGCTTCCCAGCAGGTGACACAGGGCCGAACCGTCGATTTTATGGAACAATGCCAGTCGGGCGACCTCGCTTTTTTCGATAACGCAAAAGGTCAGATCACCCACGTCGGTATTATTATGCCTGATTGTCATATTATTCACGCTTCCGGTAAAGTGCGGGTGGACAAACTGGACCATTTTGGTATTTTTAACCGGGAGATGGATCGCTATACCCACCAACTGCGCATTGTGAAACGGGTACTGGCTGATGAACTACCATCTTCGGGTCTCGCCGACCTGGATCGACAGGAAGATGAATTGTTTCGTCAGGCCGCACTATTTGACTGATCGTGACGCCATCCCTCGTTAGATCCCTCTTAATACAAGAACTCGCGCCGCGTTACGGACTGTCTGAAGCGGCCGGCATTGCGCGTATCGTGCTGGAAGATGTTTTTCAGGTGCATCGCAAGCCGGAATCGGTTTTTGCCGCCGAATGGTCGGCTGCACAATCCGATGATTTACAACAAATTATACGCCGCCTTGTAGCCGGCGAACCGGTGCAGTACTTTGTCGGTTCCGCTGATTTTTTCGGACTGGTGTTTCAGGTGTCCCCGGCAGTTTTAATTCCCCGGCAGGAAACGGAAGAACTGGTGGCCTGGATGCTGGAATATTTGCGCAGCATAGATAAAGAATCTCCGGTTTCTCTTTTGGATATTGGCCTTGGTAGCGGATGCATCGGGATTACCCTGAAGAAAAAAATCCCCGGTATTGAACTATACGGTCTCGAAAAAAGCGCAGAAGCCCTGGCCGTTGCCACGACCAATGCACAACGAATTTTGGGTGATAACAGGCCGTTCCAATTTTTTCATGGAGATATTTTAGAGCCAAGCGACTGGCAGGCATTTCCCCTGCTCGATATCATTGTCAGCAATCCCCCGTATATCCCAACGGCTGAAAAAGAACTGATGCCGGAGCACGTGTTGTCGCATGAGCCCGAACTTGCCTTGTTTGTCAGCAATGAAGATCCGCTTGTTTTTTACCGGACCATTGCCGATTTTGCTTTGAAAAAATTACGCCCCGGCGGCGTTTTGTTTTTTGAATGCAATGAGTTCAACGCAAAGGAAGTAGCACGGCTTTTATCCGAAAAAGGATTTCAGGATGTGGCGTTGAAAAAAGATTTGTCGGGGGCGGATCGGATGGTGCGCGGGCGGCGTAGAGTTAATGGCAACGCGGATGACGCGGATTTGGCGGATTGACGCGGATTTTTCCCGACGTAGCATAGATGAAATAGATTTTGCAGTAATAGCCAATTGTAAAAAAATCCGCGTTCACCCGCATGATCCGCGAAATCCGCGTCCCCATTATCAAAAATCGTACCTTAGCGCCATGTTTTCTACCACACAAAAGATCGGCATACTGGGCGGCGGACAATTGGGTAAAATGCTTTGCCTGGCCGCAGCACCCTGGGATTTTAAAACCTATGTCCTCGATGCGTCGCCGGATTTTCCAGCCGGACAGGTTTGTACGGAATTTACCGTCGGCGACTTTAATAATTATGACGACGTGATGGCATTCGGCCGGGATAAAGATGTCTTAACCATTGAAATAGAACATGTTAACACTGCTGCGCTGCACGAACTGAAGCGTATGGGTAAACAGGTACATCCTTCGCCGGATGCGCTGGATATCATAAAAGACAAGGGTTTGCAAAAGGTGTTTTACCGGAACAACGAAATTCCTACGGCGCCTTTTGAATTGTTTGAAAATGAACAGGATTTGCTCAGCGCAATCGATTCGGGCCGCTGGATCCTGCCGCTTGTTCAAAAATCGCGCACGGCAGGTTACGATGGGAAAGGAGTAGCGATACTTCGTACATCGGATGATCTGAAATCCAAATTATTAAAAGGGCCCTGTCTGGTGGAGTTGCTTGCCCCGATTCAAACGGAAATAGCCGTTATTGCCGCCCGAAATGCATCAGGCGAAGTGGCGGTTTTCCCGGCGGTGGAAATGGATTTTCATCCGGAGGCCAACCTGGTGGAATTGTTGATCTGCCCGGCGCGTATTTCACCGCTGGTGTCCGCACAGGCAGAAGTGCTGGCGGAACAGGTGATCAGCGCTTTCGATATTTGCGGCCTGTTGGCAGTGGAAATGTTTCTTTGCACGGATGGGCAGTTGTGGGTCAATGAAGTGGCGCCCAGGCCACACAACAGCGGGCACCATACGATCGACAGTGCCGTTACCAGCCAGTACCAGCAGCATTTGAGGGCCATTTGTGGCCTTCCATTGGGCGATACCAGTCAAATGCAAGCGGCTTTAATGCTCAATCTGCTTGGCGCGGAGGGTCATAAAGGTCCGGTTCGGTATGAAGGTGTAGCCGAATGCCTGGCGATAAGCGGCGTGCACGTACATTTGTACGGCAAAGCAATGACCGCTCCTTTTCGGAAAATGGGTCACGTGACCATTACTGCTGAAACACTCGAAAAAGCGTTCAAAAAGGCCGATTTCATAAAAAATACCCTTAAGGTTTTCAGCCAAACCCAGGAGTAATAACCCTCTCACCTCTCACTTCTCACCTCTCACTTCTTAAAAATGGTTGCCATCATCATGGGTTCTGATTCCGACTTGCCGGTTATGCAAAAAGCGGCAGATATATTGACGGAACTCGAAGTACCTTTTGAAATGACCATCGTATCTGCACACCGCACGCCGGAGCGTATGTTTCAGTTTGCCCGAACGGCGCATGAGCGCGGGATTCGTGTCATTATTGCCGGCGCAGGTGGAGCGGCGCATTTGCCGGGTATGGTGGCCGCTATTTCGCCGTTGCCGGTGATCGGCGTTCCGGTGAAATCATCGAATTCCATCGATGGCTGGGACAGTATTTTATCTATTCTGCAAATGCCCGAAGGTGTACCAGTTGCAACGGTGGCCCTCAATGCTGCGCGCAATGCAGGTATTCTTGCCGCACAAATGCTGGCAACGGGTGACGATGCCTTGTTGCAGCGCATTCAACAGTTTAAAAAGTCGCTGGAAGAAAAAGTGCTGGAAAAGGCGCGATTGATGGAGGGGCTTTGAAAAAGCAAAGAGCAAAAGGCAAAAGGCAAAAAGCAAAGGGCAATATTGCTACTCGTTGGTGCTGGATTTGCCTTTTGCCCTTTGCCCTTTGCTTTTTATGCTTGCTCGGCCGGTTTTTGGTTGCGCAAGCGCTGTAGCAGGTAATTGACCAGAATCATCACAATTAAACCAATGAGGTAGGATGCAATAAACATTACCCACTCATAGGTGTCTTTTTTCAATGCATCCCGTTTGGCTGCCAGTCCCCAGAGGTTGACCAATCCCTTTTTGACAAAAAATTTATTGACCAGCATAGAGGCCGAAAGCCCGGCCAGGTAACCGACGGAAAGATTGAGTGCTTCGCCGGCAATGAATTTTGCAATTTTAGACATCGTTATAGATTTTAAGCGGACAAACATAGCAGGCTTCAACTGGCTGTACAAGCCATTGTAATCATAGTCTAAATTTTTATCCGAAGCCAACTGTGTCAGACAAGTAAAAAAAGTTATAACTAATTGACTGTGTTGCTTTTAAATCAGGCATAAGCGCTGCGGTCCATATCCGGTAAATGATGCGCCTCCCGATATGCTTCGCTCCAATAGTTTCGCGGTTCGCACAATCTCCCTACTTTTGTCCCCTCTAACCAAGTATTACCACACACACCATGAAAGAAGTTTATATCATTTCCGCCGTTCGTACACCCATTGGAAGTTTCGGCGGCGTTTTGTCGGGTATTTCAGCCACTCAGTTGGGCGCTATTGCCATTAAAGGCGCGCTGGAAAAAGCCGGCGTTCAACCCGATCAGGTAAATGAAGTATTGATGGGTAATGTCGTTAGCGCCAACCTGGGGCAGGCCCCTGCGCGCCAGGCTGCTCGTTTTGCCGGACTGCCCGACAATATCCCATGCACCACGGTGAACAAAGTCTGCGCATCGGGCATGAAATGTATTGCACTGGGCGCACAATCCATCATGCTGGGTATCAATGACATCGTTGTTGCCGGGGGCATGGAAAACATGTCACAGATTCCTTATTACCTGCCCAATGCCCGCTGGGGATATAAATATGGCAACGGTGAATTGGTCGACGGCCTGGCTAAAGACGGCCTAACCGATGTGTACAACCAGAAAGCCATGGGTTTCTGCGCCGATGCTACTGCCGTGAAATACGGGATCAGCCGGGAAGCGCAGGATGCTTTTGCCATCGACTCTTACCAACGCGCTGCGGCTGCAACAGATGCCGGTTATTTTGCCAATGAAATTGTTCCGGTGCTGATTCCGCAGAAAAAAGGCGACCCGCAACAGGTTTTGCAGGATGAGGAATACAAAAAAGTGATGTTTGATAAAATTCCCGGACTCCGCCCCGCATTTGCAGCCGACGGAACGGTGACAGCCGCCAACGCATCCACCATCAACGATGGCGCTACAGCGTTGATTCTGGCAAGCGAAGAAGCCGTGAAACGCCTGGGGCTCACGCCGATTGCTAAAATCCGGGGTTTTGCAGATGCGGAACAGGAACCGGAGTGGTTCACGACCTCGCCGACCATTGCCGCGCCGAAAGCACTGAAAATGGCAGGACTGACCAAAAACGATATCGACTATTTTGAAGTAAATGAAGCATTTGCCGTGGTTACCATGGCTTTTGAACAAGTGCTGGAAGTCGACCACGCCAGAACCAATGTATTCGGCGGCGCAGTATCACTCGGACACCCGCTGGGCGCTTCCGGTGCACGCATCGTCACAACACTGGCCAATGTATTGCAGCAGAAAAACGGAAAACTGGGGCTGGCTGCAATTTGTAACGGCGGCGGCGGCGCTACGGCGATTGTGATTGAGCGGGTGTAATTATTATGTAGTGTTTTAGTGTTTTTGTGTTTTGGTGTTTTAGGCGCTTCGCCTTTGGTACCCGTGAGTAGTTTTGGCGAAGCGCCTAAAACACCAAAACCCAAAAACACTAAAACACAATAATACTATCCCATCTTCCTCCCCAACTCTCCCGCCTTCCGCGCTACCACCAGTATCAGCCAGGCTGCCGCCAGCATCAATACCAGGCCCAAAAGCAGCATGAGGTAGTATTGCAGGGTCCATAGCAGGGCATCTATCAGGCGTTTGGCAAGAGAGATGGTGCGTGCAGCGGGGTTTTCATACAGTGAAAAACGGACCGTACAAAATTCATTTTCCGAAGAAAAATTGCCCAGTTCCACGCCCAGTTCCTGCATCTGCCGTTCAATATCCAGGATTTTATCATGCAAGCCCACGAGGTCAGTGATACTGCCTGCGCGGTTTTTAAGGTCGGTCAGATTAGCCAGGGCTTTCACCAGGGAGGCTTTTTGGGCATTTAACTCCCGAAACTCGGTGGTTTTATCCACTTTGGTGATGCTGTTCACATATAGGTATCCGATCCGCTGCGCCACCACATAAAAGGAATCGAATAGTTCGGGTTTCACGCCAATCATCAGGTGCAAGTTGCGATGCCCCGAATTACCTGACTTTTGCTCGTACTGAATAATGGCGTGAAAAGCATTTGCGGTTTGGCGAATTTCCGATTCATCTGCCTCAAAAGCATCGGTTCGCGCGTTCAGCGTAGCCGTTTTTTCGTATTTCTGTAACGAACCGGCATCTTGCATCGAACCGGCATCCTGGTTGGAGGGCGGCGGCGGCGGAGTATTCGGTTCATAACTTTTTTCAGAAGCATAATTTTTTCTCAGGTCCGACTGATTATCAAAATAGGAGTCTTGAACAATGCCCTGATGCTCCACTCCGGACCTGTCAGTCTTGATAAAACTATACGCAAAGCGGCACACAAAAAGGAGGAGAAAAAGGCCCGCCAGGCTGTAAAATACATTCCGAAAAGTAAGTGTACTCTGGTTGATTTTCATGATTCAGCATTTGTTGTTTCTGCGAAGATGCTGAAATGGGTGACTTTGGTGGTTGTGTTTTTTTACCACATAGGTCACATAGATCCGGCACAAAGTTCACATAGCCTAATAAGCCTTATATGTGAACTATGTGCCGGATCTATGTGACCTATGTGGTAAAAACCCTTACCGCCGTTTGTAAATATAAATCTGGTTTTTCCCTTTAAACTGGTATTGCAAAGCCGCATTATCCCAAACCACCACGCCTGGTTGCCCGTTTTCAAAAGCCTCGGCTTTGCCGCACAAGGTGTATCCTGACACAATTGGGCGGGTATTTTTAAAAAAATCGGTGCGGTAATACTCCGTTCCCCAGCTTCCCGTACTGGTGACCCAAACCAGGTAAGCCGGTTTGTTTTTGTTCAGGTCATCCAGGTATTGCTGTTGCAGGTGTGCACTTCTGGGGCCTTGTGACAACAGATTATAAAGAAAAAGATGTCCGGTTGCGCTGTTGCGTTTAGCATAAACCAGGATTTCAGGTTCGGAACCAAGTATCCCGATTTTATCGCCGGGCTGACTGCGCCGGCCGAGTTCTGCTCCGATTTGTTGTAGTTCCGGGAATGGATTTACATCGTAACACTGGCGGTGGATTTTGATAAAGTCGGGGTTAACGTAATAGTGTACATCCTGTGCCACTGGTACCAATGCCAGTAAGGCCACCAGGGCCACCGCAACCTGATTGCGGATACCGGGCTTTAGCCTGCTGCGAATAGTATCGACCAAAACCCCTGCGAGCAAGGCAATAGCAGGTAAACACAACACGAAATAATGCTGGTAAAACGCAACGCCGATCAACACGGACGCCATACAAAACAAGGGGAACAATAACCCAAAAACACGGGCCCTGCGGTTATATGCACTGAAAAACAAAGCAACCCAACCCAGTAAAGCAAAGCCCCAGATCAACTCAAAATGTGCGATTACTTTTGAGAAATATATGTTGAAAATATTCCAGCGGTCACCAATAACGCTGGAACTGCCGAGTTGTGCGGGCAATTCCACCGTCCAGATCCAGAGGTCGTTGAAACGGCCCATCGCCAGAAAATACAGGCAAACCAGGCCAAAAGGCAGCATGGCGCTGATAGAAAATGCCACAATTTCGCGGGCTGTTTGCGTTATGGCAGCGCGTTCGTGCCAGCGTTGCCAGAGCAGCCAGACACCTGCAAAAACGCCGTAGGTAACCACCTGTTGTTTGATGATGAATGCCAGGCCAAGCAATAAGCCCGCCAAGCTGATGCTGCGGATTTTCCTGTTTTGCAAACCTTCATTCAACAACAACAGCCCGCCAATGGCAAATGGCATGAGGAGTTGATTGGCGTGTGCCGCAAACCCGTAAACATTGGGGCTGAGCGAAGTCAGTGCAAAAACGCTTGCAGAAACGGAGCCCGTCCAATCGTTGAACAGTTTGCCGAAAAGTTTGTAAATCAACCAGATAGCAGCCAGATTACATATCAGCAAGCCAAAGTGTATGCCGCCAGGGGAATAGCCGAACAGGCCGCTGAACAGTGCATATAATCCGTACAAACCCGGCAGTTTATTGTCAAACAGGTTGGTATACAACAGGTCTGAAAACAAATGCCTGCCGATGTAAGCAAAGCCGCCCTCGTCGCGTTCAAAAGGAATTTGCAGCAGATTGAGTCGCACAATGCCCGATAACACCATGGATGAAATGGTGATGAGCAGGGGGAAAGGGATACTTTTTTTTAAAGGAGCTGGCGGGGATACCGGGCGTTTTTTGCCGCCGGTATTTTTCGGATTATTGATCATCGGCTTTTGTTTTTTCGAGTACTTGAGGAGGTGAATATTCGAATATCTGACTGATAACGAATCGTTTATACTCGAATATACACATCCTCAAGTACTCAAAAAAGTGAACTAAGGCTTGCCCAGTAACGCGAACATATTCTTCTTGTATGCTTCTACACCAGGCTGGTCAAAAGGATTAACCCCCAACAGGTATCCGCTGACCGCACATGCTTTTTCAAAAAAGAAAAACAACTGCCCCAGATAGTAAGGAGTTGCTTCCGGGATATGAATCGTCAGATTGGGTACGCCACCGTCGGTATGCGCCATTCTGGTGCCTTCAGCGGCTTTTTTATTGATGTAATCCAGAGATTTGCCGTTCAGGTAGTTGAGCCCGTCCAGGTCGTCATCCGTTTTGAAAATAGAAAGATCCGCTTCAGGGCTTCCGATTTCCAATACCGTTTCGAACAAGGAGCGCCGGCCATCCTGGATGTATTGCCCCATCGAGTGCAGGTCGCTCGTAAAATCGACGGATGCAGGGAAAATACCCTTGCCGTCCTTTCCTTCACTTTCTCCGTACAACTGTTTCCACCATTCTGCAATGTAGTGGCAGCGCGGTTCGTAATTGACCAGCAGTTCGATGTCTTTCCCTTTCCGGTGCAGTATGTTGCGTATGGCCGCATACTGGTAGCAGTCATTTTCTGCAAACGGTTTTTTATAAGCCTTCACGCCGTCCGCCGCGCCGCGCATCAATTCGTCGATGTCGATACCGGCTACTGCAATAGGCAACAGACCAACCGCTGTCAGTACCGAAAAACGGCCGCCTACATCATCGGGCACCACAAATGTGTCGTAACCTTCCTGTGCAGCAAGCGTTTTTAATGCGCCCTTCGCTTTGTCGGTAGTAGCGTAGATGCGTTCCCTGGCGCCCGCTTTGCCGTATTTTTCTTCCAGTTTTTGTTTAAAAATGCGGAAAGCGATAGCCGGCTCGGTTGTGGTACCCGATTTGGAAATCACATTGACCGAAAAATCACGCTTGCCGATAACTTCCAGTAAATGCGTCAGATAGGTGCCGGAAATATTGGTGCCCGCGAAATAAACCTCCGGAGTACGCCGCACTTTTTTGGGCAAATTATTGTAAAAACTGTGCCCGCAAAATTCGATGGCGGCTTTTGATCCGAGGTAAGAACCGCCGATGCCGATCACAATCAGCACTTCACTTTGTTTCTGAATTCTTTTGGCGGCCGATTTAATCCGTTTGAATTCGGCGCGGTCGTATTTCAAGGGCAGGTCGAGCCAGCCCAGGAAATCGTTGCCCGGACCCTGCCGGCTTTCCAATAGTTTTGCGGCGCCTGTTACCTGCGGTTCGATTGCAGCCACTTCATGCCCGGAGACAAATGGCTTTGCCGGGGAATAATTGAATTGAATCATGATCTTCCTTTTAAACTTTTGCCAATTCCGCTTTTAAAAAGTCGATGACCTTGATTTCCGTTGGGTCCACATTGCGAAGTTCGGCCAGGTATAAAGAGACCCAATCGCCCAGATGAACCAGGTAGAAAGCCTTCTCTATCAATGATTTGCCTTTCGACCACACTTCAATACTTGTCTGCGTGTAGTGTTCTACAATATCTTTATTGATGTCCGTGCGGACGGAAGTGCGTTGGAAATCGTCGCGGTTGCGGAGCCAGATGACAGCCACATCGGGGCGCTGGTCGCGCCAGCCGACGAGTTCATTGTGGTTCATTTCCGGAATAACGTGGTGCCAGGCCAGCATTTTGGCATTTTCGTTGATCTGTTGGCGCCAGCGAACGGCTACGGCTTCCATTTGATCGGCAACATAAATGACCGGTGTTTTGCCCAGCAGAAATCCAGCGATTTTGCGGGCTGATTTCTGGATGGCAGCCTGGTCTTTTACCAGCATTTTTTGTGCTGCGGCTACGTTATTGAACAGTTTGCCGGGAATGAGTTTGGCAGCGCGCAATACGCCGAGTTGCGCTACAATGGAATAGCCCATGCAGGCGCGCGGGCTGCTCCAGCCGGAAGGAACCTGAACAAAATCAAGACCGTGTTTTTTGGCCAGTTCGATCAGTTTGCCGCCGGAAGCGATACAAACGATCTTCGCTCCGGTGCCCAACAGTTGCTCGAATGTACTGAGGGTTTCTTCCGTGTTGCCGCTGTAGGAAGAGCAGATGGCAAGTGTGTGTTTATTGACCCAGGCAGGTGCATGGTAACCTTTACTGACCACAACCGGCAATTTGCAGGTGCTGCGTACAAAATCCTGCACGAATCCGCCGCCAATGCCGCTTCCGCCGAGACCGGAGATGAAAATGGAACGAAAGGGTGCGACGTGTTTTTTTAACTGAACGTTTTCAGCAATTTTGAGTGCTTCCTCCAGCTGCGCAGGAAAGCGGGCGATCATTTTATCCATCTTGTAAATTGTGAGTGTAGAAAAGGTTGGGCGGCGCAAAATTACGCCGCAGGGATAGGATTACAAGGTTACGATAAAAAATCAATTATCGGAAATGATTTATTTAATGCTAACTTCTTGAAAATGAAAGAGTAGGGAAGAATCTTTTCTTTGAAATTTATTGTAGCCGGGTTGTTATGAAAAAAATAATCGGAGTCATTCAATTTTGGCACGATTTTTCCAAAGTATAAGTCAGAAAGGGTTAAAAAACATTTGATTGGTTAATTGTTTTCATGGTTATGTTGTAATCGTCCAGTCGAAAAGACTGGACGATTTTTTTTGCCCTCATCTTTCATCCCTCATTCCTCATCCCTAAATAATATTCACCTCCGGTTCCAGGCGTATCCCAAACGTTTTTTCCACCGAATCAATAATGGCATAAGCCAGGTTTTTGACTTCTGCCCCTGTGGCGCCGCCGTAATTGACCAGAACCAGCGCCTGTTTTTCATAACAACCCGTATTGCCCACTTTTTCCCCTTTCCAGCCACATTGTTCGATGAGCCAGCCCGCCGGAATTTTTACACGACCGTCCGGCAAATCATAAGACACCACCTGTGGGTGACTCAACCGGATTCGCTCGAGTACAGTACGGCTGGTTTCCGGATTTTTAAAAAAGGAGCCGCAGTTGCCGATTTTGGCCGGATCGGGTAGTTTGCTGCTTCTTATTTGAATCACGGCCCTGCTCACGTCGGCAATAGTTGGCTCGGTAACGCCATTTGACTCCAGTGTTTTTTGAATATCGCCATAGGAAATATTAAGCCGGTGCGCGTGGTGGGTCAGGGCGAAAGTGACCGATGTAATGCAGTATTTTCCCTTCAGTTCTTGTTTAAATACACTATCCCTGTATCCGAAACGGCAAGCGGCATGACCAAATGTATGTACCTGGCCGGTCGCCAGTTCGACGCCTTCCAGTTCCACAAAAACATCTTTTAATTCCACGCCGTACGCGCCGATATTTTGCACAGGGGAGGCTCCGACGGTGCCGGGGATCAGGCTCAGATTCTCGACACCTCCGTAACCATTTTCGACGGCCCAGCAAACGAAGTCGTGCCAAACCACGCCGCCGCCAACCTTGATGAAGGTTTTTTCTGCGTCGCTTCCGGCCAGGTTTATCCCGCTAATCGAATTTTTGATCACCAGCCCTGACACATCTTTAGTGAGCAGCATATTGCTGCCGCCGCCCAATATCATAACAGGTTGAATACCAGCCTGTAGGGCTGTTTGCAATTCTTGGATACTGCATATTTCCGTAAAAAATGCCGCACGGGCATCAATGCCGAATGTATTGTAGGGTAGGAGAGAGGTGTGCTGATGGATCATTTGATATGGTTTGATGGTTTGGTAGGGTTTGCTGCGGCAACAATGAGCCATGAGTTGCCGCTTGTACAGCGTTTGGTATTCAGGGCGCTTTGTCTCAACAACACAAAGTTGCCAAAGACAAAGCGCCCCAAACACGAAATACTATCCACCAAACACCAGGTCAATTGCTTTTTCTATCTGGGTAGCAGCAAAATCAAGATCGGCATCCGAATGCGCCGCAGAAATAAAACCTACTTCATAACCCGATGGGCCGAAGTACACGCCGCGTTTGAGGCATTCCAGGTGCATTTTTTTGAACAATTCCATTTTAGAACCGTCGATTTCATCAGAGCGCATGATGCGCTGGCTGCTGAATGTAGGCCAGAAAATAGAGCCGATGCTGGGGAAGTTCATTTCATACCCTTTGCTGTCACAAAAACCTTGCAGCCGCCCGGTGAAACCTTTCGTTTTTGCTTCCAGTGCTTCGTAAAACCCGGGTTGCAGCAGCGTTGTCAGTGTGGCAATACCGGCGGCCATGGCAACAGGATTGGCGCTCAGTGTACCTGCCTGGTAAACCGGCCCTACCGGAGCGATGTGCTCCATAATAGCCTTACTGGCTGCGTAAGCGCCCACGGGCATGCCTCCGCCGATGATTTTACCAAAAGTGATGATATCTGGCTGAATATCGTAAAGACCGGCAGCGCCTTCGAAGCCCACGCGGAAACCGGAAATCACCTCGTCAAAAATCAGCATGCAACCATGCTGATCAGCCTGCTGGCGCAGGAACTGAAGAAAGGAGCGGTCCTGCAACAGCAACCCGTTGTTGGCTGGTATAGGCTCCACAATGATGGCTGCCACATCGCCGGCGTATTGCAGCATGGCTGCTTCCAGCGCCTCCGGATCGGCCAAAGGCACAACGATCGTTTCTTTTGCAAAAGATTCGGGTATGCCTGCAGAGGTGCTGATGCCGAACGTAACCAGACCGGAACCGGCTTTTACCAGCAGCGCATCGACATGCCCGTGGTAGCAACCTTCAAACTTGATGATTTTATTGCGTTTAGTGACGCCGCGTGCCAGGCGGATGGCGCTCATTACTGCCTCCGTTCCGCTGCTGACAAAACGTATCATTTCAATAAAACGGTGGTTGTCCAGCACCAGTTTGCCAATCTGGTTGTCAAAAGGCGTCGGTGTCCCGAACGACATGCCATTCGCAACAGACTCCTGCACACGGGCTACTACTTCAGGCGGGCAGTGCCCCAGAATAAGTGGCCCCCAGGAACAACAAAAATCAACAAAAGCCTGCCCATCCACATCGTAAATGTGGCTGCCAACACCTTTTTCAAAAAAAATCGGCGGTCCCTGCACGCTTTTAAATGCACGAACCGGACTGTGTACGCCACCGGGAAAATAGGTTTTGGCTGTTTCAAAAAGTTCTCCGCTGCGTTCGCGGGTAAAGGTATCGGGTGTTGGATAGGAATACTTGTTCATGCGGCAAAGGTAAATCTTGTGTTGGGTTTTTCGTGTTTCGTGTTTGGGGTGTACGCCGGAACGCTGTTCCGGCGTAGGGTAGTTATTTCACTTGCCGGAACAGCGTTCCGGCGTACACACGAAACACCAAATCCGCCATCAGGTTCTTTTCATCCCTCCGAAAGACCGCTCTGTCGTTAATTTTCGTTGTCAATGAGCCGGTTGCCGCTCTTTTGTACCTGCAAACCAAACCATCAGCCATGTCTGCCATTTTCACACCTGGAAAATTTGCTCCACTTTTAGTGCTTTTCGACCTCATCGAACAAGAAAAAACACTTTCGAAAACCATGACACAAGAAGAAAAACAAAACAAGGCCTCAGAAATCATCAAAAACCACGTGGGTTTTTCGCTGGGCGCAGCCCTTATGCCCATGCCTGGCGTCGATCTGCTGGCCGTCAGCGCTGTTCAATTAAATATGTTGCGTACCCTAGCCAAACTGTACAATGTCAGTTTTGTCGATGTATTGGGTAAAAATATTGTTTCTGCCGTTGTTGGCAGCAGCGCAGCGCGGCTCGGCGCCAGCCTGATAAAGGCTATTCCGGGCGTGGGAACAATCATTGGCGAACTAAGTATGCCCGCTTTATCTGGCGCCTCGACGTATGCCCTGGGAAGGGTGGTGGCCGGACATTTTCACCGCGGCGGCACCCTGGAAGATATCGATTTGCAAAAAGCCAGAAAGGGATACGAATCGGAGATTGAAAACGGCAAAAGGGCCGCAGAAGAAGTAACCAGGACGGAGCCGCCTGCGCAGAACAGCACGGACGCCACCCTGGAGAAAATCCGGAAAATGGCCGAGATGAAAGACTCGGGGATTATTACGGAGGAAGAATTTAAACAATTGAAAGAGCGATTGCTGGCACAGATATAAGTTCACATATCTTGATGAAATGGAACACGGATTAAACGGATGAGACACGGATAAAAAGGATTTTCGAGGG
>JADLCC010000120.1 GCA_020847425.1 Saprospiraceae bacterium | reverse complement strand
TGCCCTTGCCCGATCGGCATGCGGCGTTGGCACATGGTGACGAGGAACACGATGAAAAAAGGAATGGATTTGCCTCGGAAATTCTGATTCCCAAGGAAACGCAGTTTTTGTTCGACGTGACCATTGCCCGGGCGGGGGTGGATCGATTTACGCCCACGATCACCTTGTTTGGCACAGTGGTGCCGGGGGCAATGGGCAAAGCCACGGTACAATCGCCGTTGGCCGGCACCTTGCGCTCCGTGCGGGTCCGAGTTGGGGAGACGGTGCGGGCAGGGCAGGTACTCGCAGTGGTGGAGCAAAGCGTGGATGCCGGCACGCAGGTCGATTGGCAGAGTGAGCAAAATGCGGTGGTGGCAGAAGAGGGTGCAGCCCAACAGGCGGTGGACCGCCTGAGTAGCCTGAAAGACATCATTGCGCAACGCGATCTCGACGAAGCAAGGGCTCGCCTGCAACGCGCCCGGGAGAACCACGATTTGTTCCAGCGCTTGTATGGCGAGGCTCGAGCGCAGAATGTCCGGTTTTTCAGCCTTCGAGCGCCGATCAGCGGCCGGGTGGAGCCGTTTTCGCGAGCGCCGGGCGCCACGGTGAATGCCGGCGAAACACTGTTTGTGTTGCTCAATCCGGCTAAAGTGATCGTGGAAGCCCAGTTGTACGACAAAGACGCCGAGATCCTCCATGCGGCGCGGGATTTTCAGATCGAATGTTCCAACAACGAGCATCAGAGCCGCCAGATCCGGCTCCTGGCCATGCCCAACAGCATCAACCCGACCAACCAATCGCAAATCGCCCTGTTTGAAGTAGACAATGCCGCCGGGGATTTCAAAATCGGCGAGTTTGTCAACGTCCGGATTTTCGAGCAACAGAGCCAACGCGCCTTGCTGGTGCCCAACAGTGCCGTCACCGAAATCAGCGGTATGCCGGCGGTTTTTGTCAAAACCAGCGCCGAGCGCTACCGGCTCCAGTACCTGAAAACCGGTGCCGACAACGGCACCACCACCGTCGTGGCCAATGGCCTGGAAGCGGGCGAACGCTACGTGACGACCGGCACGTATCAATTGAAAATGGTGTATTTCAACCAATGATTGGAGGGTTGGATGGTTAGAAGGTTGGATGGTTAGAGGGTTGGAAGGTTAGAGGGTTGGAAGGTTAGAAGGTTGGATGGTTAGAAGGTTGGATGGTTAGAGGGTTGTATGGTTAGAAGGTTGTATGGTTAGAGGGTTGGAAAGTTGGAGGGTTGGTCGGGTAGTTGTGGTTGCTGCTGTTGGCGTCCCGCCAACAGCAACGGCGGAGCGAGGGCATGCCAGGATCTCGAACGTAGTTGGCGGGACGCCAACGAAGGCAACAAAACTTTCCGGCGCACTTCAACAGTAAAACGTTGTGGCGCACAGAAACGGTTAGATGCTTGGAGGGGCCTTTATTTTCTTTTGTCTGAAGGATTGTGGATCAGGCAGAAGAATGATTTTTTTTATTTAAAAACTATTAAAAACTATGAAATACTCAATGTTTTTGTCCGTGGTATTTTTTGCCGCCTGGTTTTTGTCTTGTCAGGGAGGCCACACCCATCAACATGCCGATGCGGCTCAAACGGCGGTGGCCGGCGCGCGGTACCAATGTCCGATGGATTGTGAAAAAGGCAAGTTGTACGAGCAGCCGGGAACTTGTCCGGTGTGTAACATGGATTTGCAGGCCGTGCAGACCGGTGCGACTGCCCAAACGTATGTAGTGGCCTTGGCTACAGAACCGGCAGCGGTAGCAGCGGGGAAGCCAGTCCAACTTCGGTTTACGCCGGGTATCGCCGGCAAGCCGGGTGAAGCGGTGCCCTTGGATGTGGTACACGAGAAAAAAATGCACCTGATTCTGGTGTCGGAGGACCTGTCCTGGTTCGATCACCAGCACCCGGAGTACAACGGCACGGGATTGGACCTGGCCTACACCTTCCCGCAGGGCGGACAATATTTCCTGTTTGCCGACTACAAGCCCGCCGGGGCTGGCCACCAGGTCGAAAAACTACCCCTGCGGGTGAGCGGCCCGGCTCCACAACCAGTGACGTATGCAGCAGCCCGGGCCACTGTGCTGGTGGATGGCTACGAGGTAAGCCTCACTCCGATGGGCGGTAAGTGGCTGACCAACAAAGCACTGCACATTACGGGCCAGGTGAAAAAGGCCGGCCGGCCGCTGGATGTGAGCGACTTTGAAAACTACCTGGGCGCCAAAGCGCACGTAGTGCTGGTGGGGCTGGAGGATAAAACCTACGAGCACGTACACCCTGATGTGCAAGCAGGGGCTTTTGACCTGCACACCACCTTTGCCAAACCAGGTTTATACCGGATGTGGATGCAATTTCAGACGGAGGGCAAGGTGCACACGGCTGATTTTGTGCTTGCGGTGGAGGAATGAAGGTTAGATGGTTAGATGGTTGGAAGGTTGGAGAGTTGGATGGTTGGATACGCCTTTGGTTGGCCCATTGCTTTAGGAGAATCCAATAAATACACCTGCCTGCTGGTTTAGTGGTTCTGCTTCAATCTGTCAAAATCCACCCGAAATACGCCATAAAATAACCGAAGGCACCACGACTATTCCCAAAACAAAAACGCAACATTCTGAAAAACAGAACATTGCGTTTTGAAGTGGTGGACCTGGCGGGAGTCGAACCCGCGTCCGGACAAAGCGCCACAACGCTTTCTACATGCTTAGTTCCCGATTTGGATTTTCGAGTGTGGGGCTGGTTCGGGAGCAGACACGATCACACCTTAGCCGTTAGAGTTTCGCTGGCAGTAACGGCGTTCTACCAACTAGTCCCAAAGTGGTTATACGCGGCACAATGTGTATGGAACCTCAACCGTGCGGCATAAAGGCCTTCTAATCTAGTAGATTAGGCAGCCATGGCATACTGATAGTTGCCAGGTAATGTTTAAGCGTTAGTTTTTACAGAGTAACCGCTTATGCTCTGGCATGCTTACGAGGCGACTTCACTTTCCCGTCAATACCAGGACAGGCCCAATTTATAAATGTGGTCAATTGGATGAATGTGGCCAATGTGGTCAATGTGCTAATGTGGCCAATTTTTTTAATGTGGGCAATTGTTGAATTTTAAAAATTACAAAAATTCATTCCATTCAACAATTGGCCACATTGGCCACATTGATCACATTTGATTAGCAAAGGTAAACGAAATCGGTGATCAGGAAGTTCGGCTTGCGGTGATATTTTTTCCTTGCGGAAAACCCTCCTTAACTTCTTCCTGTGTGTGGATTACAGGGTGGAAACGTCTACCTTTGCGCGGCAAATCCGGAATATAGACGCCGGTATGTGCCAAGGTAACAGGCCTGGCGCATTTTTTGTTTGCCCAACCAGACACAACACCACGAATATGTTCAACATCGGCATCATCCGGGAAGGAAAAGTACCGCCCGATGCGCGCACGCCGCTCACGCCGCAGCAATGCGCCCGGATCAAACAAGAATTTTCAGTCAATGTGCTGGTCGAGCCATCCCCAATCCGCTGCTATACCGATGCAGAATACCAGGCGCAGGGGATCGAACTCTGCAGCGACCTCAGCCATTGCGATGTGTTGCTCGGGGTAAAAGAGGTCCCGGTCGACCAACTCATCCCCGGCAAAACCTACCTTTTCTTTTCCCATACCATCAAAAAACAACACCAGAACCGCCACCTGCTCCAGGTGGTGCTGGAAAAACATATCCGCCTGATCGACTACGAGGTCCTCACCGACGAGGCCGGCGACCGCCTCATTGCGTTCGGCTTTTATGCCGGCCTCGTGGGCGCCCACAACACACTGTTCACCTTTGGCCAACGCAGCGGCGCCTTCCAACTGCCCCGCATGTGCGACTGCCACGACTATGCCAAGGTGAAAGAAACCTACGCCAGCCTCCAACTGCCTCCCCTGCGCATCGTGCTCACCGGCGGTGGCCGCGTGGCTTCCGGCGCCATCCGCAACCTGCACGACATGGGCATCCGACAGGTTTCACCCCGCGATTTTCTCCACCACGATTACAACGTTCCGGTGTTTACCCAGTTATTCGCACAAGACTATGTGCAACACCGCAGCGGACCGAAAATTTTTGACAAAGCCCATTTTTATGCCCACGGCGACGAATACATCAGCCGTTTCGCACCGTTTGCCCACCGGGCCGATATTTTTATCAATGGTATTTTCTACGATAAAAAGGCCCCCATGTTCTTTACCGCAGCCGAAATGGCCGACGCCCGCTTCACTATCCAGGTCATCGGCGATATTTCCTGCGACATCATGCCGGATTCTTCCGTCCCGGTGACCCTGCGCGCCAGTACCATCGCCGATCCGGTATTCGGCATCCACCGCTACACCGGACAGGAATGCGCGCCCTGCCAGCCGGATTCCATCGACGTCATGGCCATCGACAATCTGCCCTCCGAATTGCCCCGCGATGCCTCCGGCTTTTTTGGCAATCAATTGATCGACAATATCTTGCCAGAACTGCTGCACGCGCAGGACAGCGCCGTGATCACACGGGCGGTGATTGCCGAAAACGGCCACCTGACGGAGCGCTACGCCTACCTCAGCGATTTTGTGACAGAAAACGTCTGCTAAACCTCGCGCTGTGTAGCCAGATCCCAACGCTTCCCCCAACACCAAAGACCCAGGGCGGCTGCCAGCGGCACGCCTGCAGCGGCTATGGGGCTAATCGCCCAAAGCACCACTTGCAGCAGCCCCACTGTAGCCCAGTGCCCGGCAAAAACGAGCGGCCTGGCGGCTTTCCAACAGCCGTAGAGGAGGAGTGCGGCGTTGACCAGCGCCAGAACCAACAGCGCCGGCGTCCAATCGGCCCGGTTGTTCCACAGCACCAATGCGGTCAGGGCGCCGGCCACCCCCACGTACAGCCGCTGGTAGAACAGGTTGGCGTCGGGGGCACAGTCAAAACCCTCCTGGGGCGGCCGGCTCCCGGCGATGATCCGCCGGTTGTAGGTGATCAGTTGGTAGAGTTGCCGGACGGCTGCCCGGAACCATGCCTGCCGGAACAGGGGCCGGCACCAGGGCAGTTTTGTGCCCAAAATCAGGAACAAGGCATCCAGCCCGTACAAGGTCTCGCCGGTTTGGGTATCGTGCAGCGGGATTTCATGCCGGGCGCGGTCGAGGTCTATTTGGGCCAGCAGGGTAGGGGAGCTCTCGGCGAAGCCGCTGCGGGAGTGCAGCCAGCCCATTTTGATAAAAGCGCCGGTATAGGCCTGGCAAAGCGGACAAACGTCGTCGTAGATGATTACTTTGTTTTCCAAAGTTTGCATGACAGCTGGTTTTAGGGAACAAGTTTACTTTCATTTTTTGAATTTTCAAAATATTTTGAAAGTTTAAAAAATAAGAAACAAAAAACCTGCCAGTCGCCGATGCGGGTATAAAAACAAACCGGATGATTTTCGTACGAAAATCATCCGGTTGTGGGTTGGTAAACCTAAGAAACCGTCTGAAAACCCCTTGCGAGGCGAGAAGGTGTAGATTTTGGTATCAGACAAGGCTCGTTTTTGAGGGAATAGCCATGTCCTATTGCCGAAAAAACAGCTGCCGTATGATGGCAAAAGATGCGCCTTATCGCCCGCTAGGGGTTTTCAGACGGTTTCTAAGATCGTCAAGCCTTTATTTTTCAAAAACCGACAACACGTTTTCGATAATGCCGCAGCATTCGTCGAGTTGCTGGTCGTTCATCACCAGCGGTGGCGCAAAGCGGATGATGTTGCCGTGGGTGGGTTTGGCCAGCAGGCCCTTGTCGGCCAGCGCCAGGCAAATATTCCAGGCGGTATGGCTGTCTTCCGAATCATTGATCAACACGGCATTGAGCAAGCCTTTGCCGCGCACTTGCCGGATGAGGTCGGGACGGCGTTGTTGGAGGGCTTCCATACGCTGGCGGAACACCTGGCCCTGCCGTTCGGCATTTTCGGCAAGGCGCTCTTCTTCCACCACTTTCAGGGCTTCCATCGCCACGGCACAGGCCAGCGGATTGCCGCCGAAGGTGGAGCCGTGTTCGCCGGGTTTGAGGGTGAGCATCACTTCGTGGCTGCTCAGTACGGCGCTCACGGGGAGCACGCCTCCGCTCAGGGCTTTACCCAGGATCAGCATGTCGGGTTTGATGCCATAGTGGTCGCAGCAGAGCAGTTTGCCGGTTCGGGCGATGCCGGTTTGTACTTCATCGGCAATAAAGAGCACGCCGTGTTGTTGGCACAAGGCATATGCCTGCGGCAAATAATCGTCGGCCGGCACATACACGCCGGCTTCGCCCTGAATGGGTTCTACCAGGAAACCGGCAACGTTGGGGTCTTGCAGGGCGGCGGCCAGGGCCGGAATATCGTTGTAGGGCACCGTTTCGAGGCCCGGAACAAAGGGACCGAAATTGCGGCGGCTGCTGGGGTCGGTGGAAGCGGAAATTGCGCTCAGGGTGCGGCCGTGGAAATTGCCTTCGACAAAGATAATTTTCGCCTGGCCGTCCGGCACCCCTTTGACCTGATAGGCCCATTTCCGGCAGAGTTTGATGGCGGTTTCTACGGCCTCCACGCCGGTATTCATGGGCAGCATGCGTTCGTAGCCGAAATACTGCGTCACAAACTCGGCATATTGCCCCAGGAGGTTGTTGTAAAAAGCCCGGGAAGTCAGGGTCAGGCGCTGGGCCTGGTCGGTCAGTGCGCCGATGATCCGCGGGTGGCAATGGCCCTGGTTGACTGCGCTGTAGGCCGAAAGGAAATCGAAATAACGCTTGTTATCTACATCCCAGACATAAACGCCCTGGCCGCGTGCCAGCACAACCGGAATAGGGTGGTAGTTGTGCGCGTTGTAGCGGTCTTCGAGTTCCATTAATTCGGCGGCGGAAAAAGCGGTGGTGGTCAGGACTTCCATTGGAGAGGACAGGTAATTGAACGTGAACAAATCTCCGGCAGGGCCGGAAAGTGGTGGTGTGCTGGCGTAGTTGGAATTTGCTGCAAAAATAAGCCTTTTTAGGGACTGTTGCGGCAGGAGAGAAAAGCGGCGCGGCGCGCTGGCACACAACAACAGCGGGTGCGCCCTGTAACAAGGCACACCCGCTGCGGTTGTGTAGTTGTGTAGTTGTGTTGGGCTACGAGTCCCTTAGTCGTCGTCCCGATGGTGGTGGTTGCCCTGGCGGTACCGGCCCCAGGAGAAACCAAATTTCAGGCTGACCTGTCCGTAGGCGCCCGACAGTTGTTCGTCGCTGATGCTGGCCAGGTCGCTGTCGGTTACAAAGCGGTAGCCACCTTCGATGCCAACGTGAAACCAGCGGAAAACATTGATTTCGACCCCGGCAGAAGGCTGGATCACAAACACGCGGTCTTCTCCTTCGCCGGCGAGTTTGACCTTGCCGCGGCCGGCATCGACGTTGATCATGGGGTGTACGGCCCGGAAATTCTGGAAGCCGTAGCCCAGCCCGAAAGAGCGCCAGTTCATGTCGAAGCGCTGAGAAGGCTGGTTGTTCCACAAAATATCATCGTGGAGGTTGTAGCCGCCGAAGTTGACGAGCAGGGCTTTGCCAAACTCCAGCCCGAATTGCCAGCCGTGAACGTAGTTGTTGGTATTGCCAAAGCGGGTGAGTTGGTGCCGGGAGCCGCCCCAGATGCCGGAAAAGCCGAGGCTGCGGCTGCCCAGTACGGTTTCTTCATGTTGAGCCTGGGCAGAAAAAATACTCAGGAAAAGGGCAATCGTCAGAAGGCTGAATTTGGTACGCATAGCAAATAAGTTGTGGGTTGGATTGTTCAGATGGTGATGTTGTGCACTCCAGTTTGACGAATCGACAACAAGATTATCCATCTGGTTGCATTCGACCAACAGGGAAAGGCAAATGCCCGCCGACATTCACCTTTCTCTAACAGCCTTTAACCCATTTTAACAATCTCTCAGGCCCTCCGCAACAAAGCGGCCGATACCAGGGTAATCACCAGCCCGATCGGAAAGGGCTCTATCATGGTGATGGCCGCTGCGATCAACGGGTTTTTGTACAGTTCCTTGTACTCCTTCATGTCTGCCGTTTTTTCTGCAATTTCTGCGCTGGATGCCCCGGCTTCCTTCATTTTGTTCAAAGAATATTCCATGAATTTGTCCATAAAATCGGGCATCATCGTGTGGTACACGATCATCCAGGTGACCACATAAAACACGCTGGAAATCAAGGTGATAAACAGGCCGACCTGAAAGCCCTGAAAAAACGAAAACGGGCCGGTGCCTACCTGGTCGCGGTAAGCCCGAACCCCAAAATAAACGACGATCATGCTCAGGATAATACCGGCCATGCCGGCATACTCGGCGTTGGTGAATCGGGTGGGGTCGTTTTGCATGTACGAGGTCATGGCAAGCATGAGCAGGGCGCCGATGATGCCTGAAATAAGGCCGTAGCGCAGGACGATTTGTTTCATGTGCAGTTCTTTTTTTTGTGAAAATGCTGCGCAAAACAAGTCCCAATACAGGCAAATGCCCCCATACTTTCGGGTGATTTGGGCGCCGCCAGGCGGAAATCATACTTTTGGGTGAGCCGTTGGCAACAAGCCCAGGGCCTGCGCTTTTTGTACGGCCTGGGTGCGGCGCTGCACGTCGAGTTTGGCAAACAGGTTGGAAGTGTGGGTTTTTACTGTGTTGAGCGACACAAACAGCCGGCCGGCGATTTCCTGGTTGCTCAGCCCGCCGGCGATCAATTGCAGCACCTCGTATTCGCGACTGGTCAGGCCCAGGTCTTGGAGGGCTTGCTCTAATTCTGCTCCGGATAAGGTGTCGGCCGGCGGTGGCGCCAGGGCAACAGGTGTTTGTACCGCGCTGTTGCGCCCACTACGCCAGCGGTGGCCGGCCCAGATGCCCACTACCGTGAACAACAAGGCGATCAGCCCAAAGTACCATTCCTGCGCCTGGTGCAGGAGGAGCCAGCGGTAGCGGGCCACTTGCAGGGCCGCGAGCAGCAAGCCCAAGGCCAGTCCGTACAGGACAAAAGCCCAGCGGGCCCTTGAGGCGCTTGTGCGTGGTGTGTTGAGCATGGAGCAAAAATCAAAAAAGTCATCCGGAGTCGGATGACTTTTTTGCGCTGGCTTTGAAGCCCTGCGATAAATATGTTGTGGTCTGGCTTAACAATCAGGGCTTTACAACCACCAGCCGCTTGGTGCCAATGATGGTGCCTTCTTCATTGACCAGGCTGTACAGGTAGGTGCCTTTTTTGAAATCATCCAAATCGACCCGGATGGAGCGGTTGCCGGCCATGTTGAAATTGTCTTTCCAAACGACTTTCCCGACGATATTGAAAATCTTGAGGGTGTACTGGTCAGAGGGCAGGTTGGTACAATCGAAGCGCACCCATTGAACGGCCGGGTTCGGGAAGGCTTGTACGCCGGCAGTACCGGGAGCGTCTTCTTCGGGGCTGGAGGTAACGGCGTCGATATTTTTGAATCGAACGGTTTCAACCGTGGATTGGTCATTGCTAACCGTCACTACGGCCAGTTCTTCTTTGTCGATATTGCTCTGGTAGCGGTACGTGACAGTCGTATCGATGCCCAGGAAATCGCCGAAAGGTCCTCCGCCAGCGGGGAAAAACGTAGCAATATCAAACCAGCCGCCGAAAGGGGCCGGCAAACCGACGTGTACGTCCATAGAGGTGGTCGTATATTCCTGGCGTTTTTCGCGCAAGACCTGAGCAGCGGTGCTAAGGTTGGGAATCTTGAGACTTCCCCAGCCGTCCATTACGCTCAGGCGTTGAAAATTAATACGCACGCGGATGGAGTCGACAAAATTAGCACCCGGTACATTAGACAGGAGGCTGTCGAACTGCGGCGGCAAATCTTCGGTCGAAAACGGCAAAGTCAGGTCGGACGTTTGCTGGTTAATATCGAAAAAGTTCAGCGGTGAGCGGCGTTCGATGATCGCCGGGCCGAATTTAGCCAACACATTGACCCCCAAATTGGCCGGGTCGCTTCCGGAATAGCCCATCAGTTCGACCTTGTTGTTCGTGACGTTGTAGTACGTTTCGCCGGTGTTGCTGATCACGACAAGTTCGGCGCCCGGGAAACTGGAGAAGTTGGCTCCTTTGTTGGCGTTTTGATACACCGTTTCGGTGGTTTCTTCAAACCCAAGGTTTGAAAAATCCCACACCTGACTACCTCCTGGAGGGCTCAGGAAATTGGCGCCGCCAGGGGCCAGGTCGAAGGCATGGCGAAAGGTATCACCGGCCGCGGGAAAGGTGGCTGCAGTGACGGTAATTTGGGCAGTGGCATGAAAGCACAGGGCAGAGAATACGGCCAATAACATTCGTTTCATCGGATTGTTGATGCTAAAATGGCGCAAGCGCGATTAAAAGTTTCTTCAATAGTATGATTTGCTTCAAAGGTACGCCGCTTTTTCCTGAAAATGCGCCTGCCCCAGAGGGCAAATTTAGGAAAGGATTAAATTATCCATCTACGTAGCATACCGCTGTAGGAACGGAGGGGCTGTGCTGGCAAAATGGGTGTTACAAGGCCTGCAATTCGACCAGTTTGCGGTAAATACCACCCTTGGCCAGCAATTCGGCGTGGGTGCCCCGCTCTACGATCATGCCGGCCTCCAGCACGAGGATTTCGTCGGCGTGCTGCACCGTACTCAGGCGGTGGGCGATGACCAGGGCGGTGCGGTTTTGCAAAAGTCGGTCGAGCGCAGCCTGTACCAGTTGCTCTGACTCGCTGTCGAGCGCCGAGGTTGCTTCATCCAGGATAAGGATGGGCGGATTTTTGAGCAGGGCCCGGGCAATGGTCAGGCGTTGCCGCTGCCCGCCGCTGAGTTTGGAGCCACGGTCGCCGATATTGGTATCGTAGCCCTCGGGCATGGCGGAGATAAAGTCGTGCGCGTTGGCGGCCCGGGCGGCGGCTTCGATATCGGCTGCCGAGGCCTGTTCGTTGCCGAAGGCGATGTTGTTGCGCACGGTATCGTTGAACAAAATAGCCTCCTGACTCACGATGCCCATGAGGGCCCGCAGTTCGCGCAGCCGCAACTGGCGGATATCGGTACCGTCGAGGTAAATTTCTCCTTCGGTCACGTCGTAAAACCGGGGCAAGAGGTCGGCAATGGTGCTTTTCCCGGCTCCGGAAGCGCCTACCAGGGCCACTATTTTGCCGTGTGGGATGCTGAGGTTGACCTGGTGCAAGGCCGCGCGCTCGGCATTTTGGTACCGGAACGACACGTTTCGAAACTCTACTTTGTCGCGAAACGCCGGAACAGGCCGCGCGTCGGGCTCGTCGCGGATCGACACCGGCGCGTCCAGTACTGCCTCCACGCGCTCCAGCGCGCCAAGGCCTTTGCGGATGCTGTAGGAGGCGCTGCTCAGTTGCTTGGCCGGCTCGATAATGTTATAAAAAGCGTATAAAAACGTAATAAAGGTGGCTGCTGTGATCTCGCCGGCAAACACTTGTTTGGCACCAAACCACAGCAACACCGACACGGCGCCGATGCCCAAAAACTCGGACAGGGGCGAGGCCAGGTCTTTGCGGCGGTTGAGCCGGGTGGTCGTGCTGGCGTAGCGGCTGTTTTCGCGGCCGAAGCGCTCCAGTTGCCACTGCTCGGCATTGAAACCCTTGATGATGCGCAGTCCGCCGAGGGTTTCCTCGACCATGGCGCCGATGAGGCCCAGACGGGTCTGGACCTCGCCCGATTGCCGCCGCAGCGACCGCCCCAGGCCGCCGATAATCAGGGCGGAAAACAACATTAACCCGAACACAAAAACCAGTAGTTGCGGCGACACATAGACCATGAAGGTCAGGCTGCCCAGGATCACGATCGGCTCCCGGGCCATGGATTCGACCACCCCGATGATGCTGAAATCGATTTCCTGCACATCCGCCGAGATGCGGCTCATGAGGTCGCCTTTGCGGGCTTCAGAGAAGTAGGAAAGCGGCAGGTCCAGGATTTTGCCCACCAGTTTTTGCCGCAGGTTGCGCACGATGCCGTTGCGCACCGGCGCCAGGAAATACAGCGAGAGGTAGCGGAACAGGTTTTTGCCAAAAAAGGTCAGGATCAAAAAGCCGCAGACGATCAGCAGCGCCTCTTCGCGGCCGTGCTCCCGGATCAGGTTGGAAAAAAAGGCATTTACCTGTTGTTCAAGGCCTTGAAAACCACTGGCTTTTACGGCCGGTTCGGGCAGCGGCTGCGCCTCGCCTGTGCTGAACAGGATTTGCAAAAAAGGCTGCAAAACCGGTATGCTGACCACCATGAACAGCGACATCAGCAGGTTGCAGAGCACCGACAAGGCCAGTAGTTTCCGAAAGGGTTTGAAATAACGCAGGAGTCGAAACATGGGGGGCAAAGGTAGGGGAAATGCGATTTGGGAATTAAGATTTTGATTTTACGGGCTGTTCTTTACCTTACAACGCTTTTTGACAATAAACCGGAAGACGCTTTGAACCAGAATTTTTCCCAAACCATCAAAAAATGGTTCTCCGGCAAGCCGGGACGGTATGCCGACCCAGGCGTGCTGTTGGACGGCCTGCGCCGCAGGGACAGCGCGGCCATCGAGTATCTTTTTGCCAAAACGGAGGCTTTGGTACGGCGGATGGTGCGGGAAAGCGGGATGTCACGCGAACTGGTGGACAACCTGCTGCACGATGCCGGAATTCTTGTATTGGAAAAGATTGCCGATGGCGAATTCGATCCCGCACGGTCGCAGCCCACGACGTACCTGGTAGCCGTTTGCCGGAATTTGCTGGCGAATGAGTTGCGGAAAAACTCGAGGCGTCAAACGGTATCCCTTGATCCCGATATAGACCTGCCGGATGATGACTGGATCCGGAAAATGCACCGGAAGGAACAGGCCGAGCTGATCGGGTGCTGGCTGAAAAAACTGGGTGCTCCCTGTAGCGACCTGGTGCGCCTGAAGTACCTCGAGGGGTATTCCGACCAGGAACAGATCGACCGGCAGATGACCGCCTATAAATCGTTGGACTCGCTCAAATCGACCCGTTACCAGTGTATGAAAAAACTGAGCACTATTGCCGAAAACTGGAAACAAAAACAACATGCGTCCTGATATAGAAGCCTATCTGAACAACGAATTGACCGAGGCCGAGCGGGCCCGATTCGAGCGGGATCTGGCTGAAAACCCGGATCTGCGGGCCGAGATGGAGCAATTGCGCCCCGCCTGGCAGGCCTTGCGGCGGGTCGGGATGTCGCGGCAGGTGGAGGGGGTGTTGCGGAGAAGGGCCGGGCGGCGGCGGTGGTGGATTGCAATTTGGGTATGTGCAGGTGTATTGGGAATTGGTGGGCTG
Organism: Saprospiraceae bacterium; assembly: GCA_020847425.1. GTDB lineage: Bacteria > Bacteroidota > Bacteroidia > Chitinophagales > Saprospiraceae > M3007. Next base: position 27,324 of record JADLCC010000120.1, on the reverse strand, counting down.
GTATGGTGGAAAATGTACAAGCATGAGCCGGAGGCTCCGCCGAATAATCAACTAATCGAGCCCTGGGAGAAAAGTAAAGAAAATCCGGCCCCGGCTCCTTCCAGGGAAAATCCTCGGGATCTTTCCCGGCAACCCATTGCCCGCGGACCTGATCCGATATCTGGCCCCACAGCTCCGGTATTCAGAAGCATGCCGGCTCAGGAGATCTTGCCGACTGCGGGAATCGCTCTCGCGGACTCTTTTTTGTCCAATTATTCCCCTTACGCATTTATGAACATGGCGGTTCTGAATAAATACTGGGAAGCACGCGATTTCAATAAATACTACAGCACCCTGGAAGGGCTGATTGCCGACAAGGGAGCCACACCTTCGGCAGAATTGGTCCGGGCGGCTTGCTTACTTCAATTGCATCGACCCGCTTCGGCAATGGAGGCCTTGTTCCCGTTGCGACAGGGAGACCGGAAAGTAGTTGATGAGGCAGATTGGCTACTTGCACTGGCATTTGTGATGCAAGGCAAAGATGAGTCGGCAAGGGCAGCGTTGGAGAGTATTGTTGGGAATGGCAATCATCCTAGAAGAGATGCTGCTTTCAGCCTTTTGGGGCAGATTAAAGAGTAGTCTTGTCCAATTACCATATTAATTCATCTTTGTATGCAAAAGACTTTATTTATATTACCTCTTGTTTTTTGGGGATACTTCTCCTTTGGGCAAACTTATGAAGAGGCGGTAAACTCGCGGGATTCTCTATTTAATCTTAAAAATTATACAGGGGCCATATCGTACGCAGAGCAAGTATGTAAATTGGCTCTAGAGAGGTTTGGAGATACAAGTAATAATCACATTGCCGCCCAGCAGACATTGCTTCGTTTGTGGGACATAACTTCCCAAATAGATAGTCTGGAACATGGGTTGGCGAGCCTTGACTTATTGATAAAAAAAGCCGGGAAAGAGACTTCTGAAGCAAGTGCTTATTATTATTTCAGAAAAGGGCGATTTTTAAACAAAAAAGGTCAAACGGAAACTTCGAAGGATGCTTTTGAACGAGCCCTTCTACTCAGTGATCAAGTATTGGGTATAGATCATGTATTGAGTATATCCATTGCGATTGACCTGGCCCCTGTCTATCATTTAAAAGGATCTTATCAACAGGAAAAAAACTTGCTCCTAAGGGTTATATCGCATGAGGAATCTACTAATCCTGGCTCCTTTAATCAGGCCAGATGTATTTACAGCCTTGGTATTATTGCTTATGAAACCAATTTATTGGACCAGGCAAACGCAAATTTTTTTAAGGCAAAGCAACTATTTGAGCATCTTAACTCAAAAAATGCGCTATTTGCTATACAAGATGCCCTTTTTAATGTCGCTGAATTGCAGGGAGACTTTGTAAGGATGCTCGTTTATGTGGATAGTATGGAATTGATTTTGAAGTCAATGAGTGGTGCTCAGACAGCGCTAAATGCAAGGTTATCAATAAAACGGGCTCAAACTTATTTTCAATTGGGGGAGTCTGTAAAATGCTTAGCGGCTTTTGTTGAAGCGAAGACCTTGTTAGAATCCATAGATGCTACTCGATCTCCTGACTATTTCAGGGACTGTATATTTAATTATGCTGCTGCGCTAAATTATTATCAGAAATATGAGGATGCAATAGTAAATTACCAATTGGCAGCACAATCATCTGTTCCAGTTTTTGGTCCAGATAACAATCTGTGTTTAGATTGCAAGCGGGGAGAAGCCGAATGCCTGGCAAAACTTGGTCAGGTGGATAGGGCTATGCGTATTTTAAAAGAGAACCAGGGGAAATATGCAATCGAAAAAGATGGATATGCTCAGGCCTATTTCAACTTTCTACTTTCCTGTTCTATTGTCGGCTCATTGGGCGAAGACTATGAACTTTCTCGTACAATGTCCGATGATTTGCTTGAGTTTGCCCTTAAAAATTTTGGTGAAACCAGTAAAAACATTCAGACTGCCAAAGCGCAAAAAGTCTGGGTTGATATTGAAAGGCAAGATTGGGAGAATGCAGCCAAAGATATACAAAATGATATTGAAACAACTACTCTGTTTATTAAAAATGGATTATTTATATTGCCTGAACGCGAACAAATAAGCCTTTTGGGGCAATTGGCTTACAAAGTCAACAGACAGATTGCAATTGCTCAAAAACAGCCGAATCGGGAATCGCCAAGAAAGATTTACGAGCATGTGCTTTTTCGAAAAGGATTGGCATTTTCATTGTCCAAAAAAGCAAAATCGAAGATTCTTAATAGCACGGATTCACTTTCAATTCAATTATTTCAACAATGGAAATCTGATCAGGAAGAACTATCGCGTATCGTTACATTGCCACCAAATAAAGTCCAACAGTATTTCCTGAAAATGGATAGTTTAAGGATAGAAAGTACTCAATTGGAAAAGGCAATTGCATTGCGAAATTATTATTTCATGGTGGCATCTGTGAATTCAAATATTACGTATTCAAAACTATCTGCCCTTCTTAAACCCAATGAAGTAATGGTGGATATATTTCGTTTTTCGCAAAAAATTTCTAAAATTGATCAAGGGAATCGTGTGGGATATGCGATTTTCATTATTAAACCCGATTCTCCCGAGCCCCAAATGCTCATTCTGGAAAACGGAAACGACTTAAATTCTTTTCTCATCGAGCAATACCAAACCGATTTGCGGCGCGGTGTAGCACCTTCACATGATGTTTATGCCGGATTTTGGGGCAAAATTGATCCTTACCTGAAAGGTGTAAAGACTATTTACCTGGCCCCTGACGGTATTTTTCATAAAATCAACCTTAATACTCTCCGGCGTACAGACGGTAAATATTTATCGGAAGTGTACGACATTCGAGTGTTGCAAAGCATGGAGGAATTATTAATTCCCCCGAATGATAGTTTGAGCCATTCAGAAAAAACGGCTGTTTTAGTCGGCAATCCGCGCTTTGATTTTTCATCTCCGCTTGCCATAACGGTAAACCCGGAAGGGGTTAGTTGGCGTGCCTTTTTATCTGATTCTACATTTTCGCTCTTGCCTTTGCCGGCCAGCGAAATGGAGATCATTGAGATGTCGAAGTTGCTCAAAAGGCAAGGATATCAGACCCGGATATGGATTGATACTGCTGCCACTGAGGTGCAGATCAAATCAATTACATCTCCCCGCGTATTGCATTTGGCAACCCATGGTCATTTTTTGGTGTCCCCCAAGCGCGAACATTTGCTGTTTGACCGTCGAGAAACCGTAGACAACCCCATGCTTCGTTCCATGCTCTTCTTCGCCGGCGCCACCAACACCCTGCGCGAACAGCCTTTGCCGCCGGCCATCGGCGATGGTGTTTTCACCGCTTACGAAGCTGCCAACCTGAACCTGGAAGGCACTGAATTGGTGGTGCTTAGCGCTTGCAACACGGGGTTGGGCAAAATTGAAAACGGTGAAGGTGTGTTCGGGATGCAACGAGCCTTCCGGTATGCAGGCGCGCACTATATCGTAATGTCGCTTTGGGAAGTGGAGGACCAGGCCACTCGGGAATTCATGACCACTTTCTATCGACATTGGTTGGAAGACAAGAAAACCATACCCGATTCTTTTCGACAGACTCAACTGGATTTAATGAAAACCCAAACCCCGTTTCAGTGGGGAGCATTTGTATTAATGGGTAATTGAAATTACCTGTCACGTACATCCTTTTTGAATTCCCGCTTGGCACGAGATGCCAAGCGGGAATTTTTTTTGGAAAAAAAGTCGGCTTCGGCTTCACCTTTTCCACCGACACGACAATAACAAGGACAAACACTCCTTCTCCTCTTTTTCCTAAACCGACCTGCTTGATATGAAAAAACTTCTGCTCCTCGCTTTTTGCTTGTTCTCCCTCCGACTCGCTGCGCAATGGCAAGCCTTCACCCCGAATATCCCCGATACCGTTGGGATCCAAGCGCTGGATGCCGTGGACGAACATACGGCCTGGGCCGTGGCCATCAAATACTTCGTGGACTCGGCCGGCTACCAACCGGCCGGCTCCGACAAAGGGTACTACGTCCGCACCACCGATGGCGGCGCTACCTGGTCGGCCGGAATTCTGCTGATGGGACAAGTTCCGTCGTTCAGCAATGTTAGCGCCATCCATGCCGATACGGCCTGGGTGGCCGGACTGGATTACGGGGACTTCAGCAACCACCTCGTCCGGACCGTTGACGGCGGCCAAACCTGGACGCCCCAATTGACGGAAGGGTTTCAGCAACCGACGTCATACATCAACTTCGTCCACTTTTGGGATGCGCAAAACGGGATAGCCTGCGGCGACCCTTCGGCTTCGGACACCGACACGACCCTCTTTTTTGAAATCTGGCGCACCGGCGACGGCGGCCAAACCTGGGCGCGCGTCCCGGCGGCTAATATTCCCCCATCGCTGCCGGATGAGTACGGCCTGGCGGCAAGTTTCAGCGCACATGGGCAGTACATCTGGTTCACAACTTCTTCCTATTCGGCTACGCCGGTTCCCGGACGCGTGTTTCGCTCGGCCGACAAGGGGTTGCATTGGGAAGTTTTCGAAACGGGTTTGCACAGCCTGGTCTATTTTTCCTTTGCCGATACTTCGCGTGGCGCTGTAGCCACTTTTGATTTCACGATCGAAGAACTCCAGCTTCAGGTCACACAGGATGGCGGCGCCACCTGGACGGATGCCGTATTGCCCGACAAGCAGCACAAACTGGCTTCTTTAGTCGCAGTACCGGGCTCCGGATTTCTGGTTCTGGTTTATTTTGACGATCCGGTATCCGGACCGTTCGTGACGATGTTGAGCAAAGACATGGGCGCCACCTGGCAACAAATCGGCTCGGGTGAACTCGCGGGTTGGGCGGCATTTGCCGGCCCGACTGCCGGGTACGCCGGGGAATGGCAGCCCGTCGACCACGCTACCCGGATGTACCGCTACAACGGTTCGCCCCTGTCCGGTCTCCTCTCGGGGCAAGCGCTGCAAGCGGAGCTGTCCGGCTTCCCCAACCCGGTTTCCGATCGGTTAACCGTTCGGGTGAAAACGGTAAAACCCGCCGACTTTCTGCTGCTGCTCAACGACGCACAGGGCCATCTGCTCCGGCAACAAAGCGCCGATCCGGGCCGAACGGAATGGGCCACAACCGTTGACGTGCAGGATTTGCCGGCCGGGACCTATTTCCTGACGATCACCTGCGCGGAAGGATCCGCACAACAAACGGTGGTGAAGATGTAATGCCCTGTAACCCCGAAAACCGCTTTTCTGCTTTGCTCCTGCTTTTACCAACAGCCATAAAGTTCCATAATGCCTGTTTCGAAAATAGTGTCTATTTCCAATTTTAAAACACCCACTCATGCTGTCCCGGATTTATAAACCATTTGCATCATTGCTCCTGCTCGCTTTGGGAATTCTACCGCTTAGCCTGCATGCCATTGTGATCGAATCCGTAGTGTCCGGCAACTGGAACCTTGCCTCCACCTGGGTAGGTGGCGCGGTACCGGTGGCCGGCGATGATGTCGTTATCAAAGCCGGGCATACGGTTACGCTATCGGATAGCCGCTCTTGCGCCGGCGTTACCGTAGAATCCGGCGCCACCTTCACCCTTGCGGGCACGCTGAACAACGCCGGCGCTTTTCTAAACCAGGGTACGGTAGATTGGACAACCGGCTCGTTTGTGGGCGCCGGCAGCATCACCAACGACGGGACGCTGAACATCAATACGGCATTTACAAGCCACAACACCGGCGCCGATATCCTCAACAACGCCGGCAAAACCATTAACTGGAACGACGGCTGGATCGATCAGGGCGGCGGCGGGCAAACCCTGACGAACAACGGCATTTTCAACCTCATCGGCAACAACGCAAACGGGTATCGATGCCAAATGGCGATCACCAATACCGGAACGGTAAACAAGCCCACCGGTACCGGACAATTTACAATCGTCCAACCTCTCGACAATCAGTCGACGGGCACGTTTACCGTGGCCTCCGGCGCTACGATACAGTTTAGTGCGGGCAGCACCCTGACCCAAAGCGGGACGTTTTCGGTGGATGGCATTCTCATCATGAGCGATGGCGCCCACACCTTCAATACCAATTTCAGCGGCAGCGGCGTCTTGAATATCAACTCCACGATAACGGTCACGGCGCCCGGGGGATTTGCTCCGGCTCTCCCCACCGTCAACCACCTGGCGGTGCTGAACGCCGGCGCCGGCACAGCCCTGACGATCCTGTCGGGCACCACCTGGAACTGGAGTGGTGAATTCGGCGCCTTCACCGGCATCACCAACGACGGGACGCTGAACATCAACAACGCCGGCCTCCACAACACCGGTGCAGATATCCTCAACAACGCCGGCAAAACCATTAACTGGAACGACGGCTGGATCGACCAGGGCGGCGGCGGGCAAACCCTGACGAACAACGGCATCTTCAACCTCATCGGCAACAACGCAAACGGGTTTCGATGCCAAATGGCGATCACCAATACCGGAACGGTGAACAAGCCCGCCGGTACCGGATTCGCCAACTTTTTTCAGCCTTTTTCTAACCAGCTGGCAGGATCAGTAAATGGCCTCGGCGCGATTTCCTTTACTAGTACCTTTACCAATACGGGCCTGATTTCTCCGGGTTTTTCGCCCGGAATCCTCACCATCAATCGCAGTGCCGGCGTGCAAGTGCACGACCTCGCGATCGAGGTAGCCGATTATACCGGTCCCGGAACCGGGCACGACCAATTACAGTCCGTCAATGCGGTCAATATCGATGGTAAATTGACCGTTGATCTGTTAGGCGGATTCGAACCATCCATCGGTACATCCTACACAATCCTGACTTATGCCGGTCGTACGGGTGTTTTTAATAGTGTTACACCGGATTGCTGGACGGTTAATTATGGGGCCACGAGTATCACCATCACGTATGCGCCGGATACCTGGTATGCCGACGCAGATGGAGACGGCTATGGAAACGCTGTCGTATTCCTGCGTGCTTGCAACCAGCCGATCGGATACGTTTCGGATAACACGGATTGTGACGACAACGCGGCGGGCGTCAATCCTGCGGCCACCGAAATTTGCAATGGAATCGATGATAACTGCGACGGGTTGATCGATGAAACGGCGCCTGCACCGCCAACCATAAGCGGAGGAAATGCCGCCACATGCGTCACCGATCCGGACATCACATACACCTGTACTCCCGGCGACTTTTCCGCTTATTCCTGGTCGGTCATCGGTGGAAATATTGTCGGATCATCTTCCGAAAGTAATGTGGTCATCGATTGGGTGACGGCGGGAACCGGAACGATTTACCTGACGGGAACTGCGGCGAATGGTTGCGAATCTGTTGTAAATCGAAACATTTCCGTAGAAAATTGTTCTTCCGGAATCGTAATCAGCGGAACGGTACTTTGGGAACACGATGCGATGAGCGGCGTCAACCAAACCACCGTAAGCCTCACCGGAAACCCAACCGCTACAGTAATCACGGGTGCCGACGGCGCGTACTCGTTCAATCCGGGCTCCGGGTCGAGTTTCACCATTAAACCGACCAAGAAAATCAACAAACTGAATGGCCTGACTGTGGCGGATGCCATGGCGATTCAACAACATCTGACGGGCTCCATGTTGATCGCCGATCCGTATAAAATAATCGGCGCTGATGTGAACAAAAGCAATTCAATCAGCACCCTGGATGCGGTCCTGATCGTACAGGTATTGCTGGGAAATCCCGCCGCCAACGCTCTGTTCAACACCTCTTGGCGTTTCGTTCCGCAATCGTTTACCCTAAACAATCCACCCTGGGGGTTTCCGGAGCAAATCAACCTGAACGGAGTTTCGGGTGATGTACCGAACCAGAACTTCCTGGGAATAAAACTCGGGGATGTGGTGGCGACCTATTCAAACCCCGCCAATTTCGGTCCGGAGCGAACCCTTTGCTGGCGGGTAAGCAACCGGGCATTGAAGAAAGGAACAGAAATAACGGCAACATTTAATGCCGATCAGTTGGACGATTTGGCGGCCTGGCAGTTTGCCTTGCATTTCGATCCGACGGCCTTGCAATTAATGGGCATTGAGCGCTTGAATGTACTGCCGCTCACCACAGATCATTTTGGGTTATTCCATGTTGACGAAGGCGAAATTCGATCGATTTGGTCGAGGCCGGAGGGGGCAGCCTTACCGGAAGCCGCTCCGGTATTCCAGCTCCGGTTTTCGGTGCTGCGGGATGCCGGTCTGTTGAGCGATGTGCTCTGCCTGGACCACGAAGCGCTTCCGGGTTATGCCTATTCTACCGCGCTGTCTCAGTCGGACGTTCAACTTAAATTCCTCGATCAAACCAGCGGAAGCGGGGGCGGCGCGGACGCAAGTGGATTTCGATTGTTCCCGAACTATCCCAATCCGTTCAGGTCGCAGACTACCCTGGCCTTCGAAATGCCGGCAGCCGGTGAAGCCACTTTGCGTATGTACGACTCGAATGGTCGGTTGCTTTACCGGCAATCTGACGACTATCCGGCCGGCCGTCAGGCCATAACCCTTGATTTTGGGCGCATTTCGGCAAGCGGCTTGTTCTATTGCGAACTCACTACGCGATTCGGGGTATCGGCTGAAAAAATAATTCGGATGGCGGATTGAGCGGCATATTGTACGCCCGATAGTTGAGTATCGGAAATCGAACCGCCATTTTTCAATACCCGCTTCGTACCGGCATTGAAGCGGGTATTTTTTTGAAAAAAAACGGCGCTCCGGCTTCACCTTTTCTTGCGGGGTGACAATAACCGGTATGCGAGTTTTCCAAAGCCTCCAAAGAAAAATTATGGATGCCGTATACAAGCCGATCATTTTAGACTTGAACGATGAGTCTGATGCACTGCAATATCAGGAGTATTGCAAAAACGAGCGCGTGGTGGTTTTGGATACCATCTATGTCCAGTTGAAAGAATTGGTTAAACTCAGGAACCCTAAAATCACGCTCACGGAACCGGTATACGATCAATTAATAGCCGGCTTGCTCAATGGTGTCCCCATCGAAAGGTACGGCAAGTGGATTTTTTACCCCTGGTTGAACAAATTGATCCATACCGTTCACGAAGATGAATTTGTGGAGATCAGAACGGTACGGAACAAGTATAAAATTACAAAGGAAGAACAGGATGTATTGGCCGGAAAGGTAATCGGGATCGTCGGTCTGTCAGTAGGGCATGCCATTGCCCTGACCGCGGCTTCGGAGCGGATTTGCCGAAAACTGAAAATCGCCGATTTCGACACCCTGGAGTTGACCAATTTGAATCGAATTAAAACCGGAATTGAAAACCTGGGCCTGAAGAAAACCATCATCGCAGCCCGTGAAATAGCCGAAATAGATCCGTTTATCGAAGTGGAATGTTTTCACGACGGCATTCATGACGGCAACATCGACGATTTTCTATTAGGCAATTCCCGTTTGGACGTCCTAATAGAAGAATGCGATGATTTTTTCGTGAAATTCAAGATTCGGTACCAATGCAAGGCGTACGGCATTCCGGTGGTGATGGATACGAGCGACAGGGGGCTCCTCGACGTCGAACGATTCGATCTGGAGCCGGAACGGAAGGTGTTTCACGGTTTGAGCACCGTGTCCGATCTGAATAAGCTGCGCAACCTGAGCATGGAGCAGAAGATTCCGTACCTGTACGAAATACTCAATGAAAAAACGATGTCGGACCGGTTTCGGGCCTCGCTGATTGAAATTGACGAAACCATTACCGGCTGGCCCCAACTGTCATCGGCCGTTACTTACGGCAGTGGTATGACGGTAGATATCGTGCGGAAAATCCTGCTGGGGCAATTCACCAACTCGGGCCGCTATTCGGTTGATCTGGATAAAATCTTCGTAAATGCCGAGCTGGAATCTCCCGGCGATCAGCCATCGGAAACGTTGCCGCTTTCGGCCGAGGCGGCTGTTGATCACTGGATACCTCAATTAGTCGGCCAGCCGCTGGAAATCGACCTGGAAACGGTCAAAAAGATAGTCTCCAGCGCCATTTTGGCGCCTTCCGGCGGGAACAATCAACCCTGGAAGTGGGTGTTTTCAGGTGGCTCGTTGTTTGTTTTTCTGGACAAAACGAGATGTAGCCCGTACACGGATTACAATTATTGGGGCTCCACCTTGTCGCTCGGCTGTGCCGTTGAAAATGCGGTGCTGGCGGCTGATCATCATGGTTATGCCGTCAAGGTTCAGGAGCAGGCCCTTGGTGATCATGATTTTGGAATAGAACTGAAACTCACGGAAAAAGCAAGTTCAGGCAACGCAGCGATCCTTCCGGATCTGTATGATTATATTCAATTTCGGCAATGCAATAGAAAAAACGCCGAATACCGGCCTCTGAACCCGGAGCACAAAGCGGTTTTGCTCGAGGCTTTGCGCTCTGTGCCGGGTGCGGATGCGGTATTCATAGAAGACAGAGGCACCATAGAGCGATTAAAAGAGTTGGTGGCGGAAAGCGATATCCTTCGATTCCTGAACAAGAACCTGTTTCGGGAGATGATGCACGAAATCCGCTGGACGAAAGAAGAGGCGGTTAAAATGCCCTACGGTGTGGAACTGGATTCTTTTGAAATATCGGCCAAGGAAAAAGTCGGTTTCAAAATTGCCGGCTCCTGGGATGTCGCCTCTATCGTCAAGAAGATCGGGGGCAGGTCGTTGGGCGACATTTCTAGGAAACAAATTGCCCAGAGTTCGGCGATGGTGTTGATCACGATGCCGAAGATCAGTTCGGGCGATTTTTTCAACGGCGGTCGGGCACTCGAACGCTTTTGGCTGACGGCGACGAAAAACCGGATTGCAGTACATCCGATGGTACCCCTGTGCTACTTTTTTATGCGCCTGAGAAACGAAACGGACGATTGTTTTGATCGCAAAGAATTGCTCACGCTGAATAAACTGCGCGGGCTATGGAACGACATCTTTCCGGCGCCACGCGGCGACGCTGAGGTGTTTATGCTGCGCCTTTTTTATGCTGACCCGGTTCAGGACATGTCCCAGCGCATTCCGGTGGAGCAGGTACTCACATTCAAATAACGACCCCGAAATGAATCGAATAGACAGTTTTGCCTTGAAACGGCGCCTGGTGCAATCCAGAATTTCCGGTGGGGAAGTCATGTTGGATTTTTCCACGAACGCTTTCGTTGTCGAATTTAACAAAATGAACTATGCCCCGAGGTTTCGAAAAATAGTGCGGAAATATTTCGGGTCTGATACATTGATAATAAGTACAGGTAGTATAATAACGGACAGTATAGAAAATACGGAAGACTTGCAGGCGCTGGATTCCTTTACGAATAAGGCCTACTCCAAACGTTACGGACGTTCAAAGGATGTATGTAAACCCAAATTGCAGAATGCCTATACTATCGGCGTGTATGTCAAGTGCGGCAGTAAACGGGTGTTGTTGGCCTCCTTGTCTGGACAAAAAGGAGCCGATAGTGAAATCTTTCAGATTTACGACATGGCCCCCGTACTTGATCCGGAGAATATCGACAAGGTCGGTTATATCAATACGCTGGTGTTTAACCCGGTTTTTGATTATAAGTACGTATTGTCTCCGACCGACAGGGCAGTTGTGAATTTGTTTTTAAAATTCATCACCAACCAGCTTTATGCGAAACTACTGGAGTGTTTTACATCCGATCGGGTAAAGGCGATTTACCTGATTACCATATCCAAAGTACTGGATTTTTTGTCGGCCAGCGGGATAGTCTTCGAGCGGGTACCGGGAGTTCATCTTCTTCAAAATGAATACACGAATTATATTTTCAATAGTTTTCAGAAGTATTGGCAGCCGGAATTGGCGAAAAATACGCCTCAGGTGCTTTCTTTCAAAGGGGTGCGTGAAAGCATGGTCCAACAAAACGGGGAGGGGCGGTTGGAGTATGATAAGGAGACCGGGCAATTATGGATTTGTTCCTAGGTGTCGCGGATAGTGAGTTTAAAAAAATCGGTGGATATAATAGTAACAGCTGGCGGCAGAGGAATCTGACTTAAAAGCGAATGGAAATACTATTGACTCGAATTCAAAACTAACATCTTAAATCATGAAAAAAATTATCATTTCAACAATTTTTACACTGCTGTTAGCAAACATGTTGTTCTCCACGCTACTGGACATTTTTGAAAAAAGGTGGCGAAAGCCGATCTTCGTGTTTGCTAAAGAAATGATAATCAATGCTTCCGCCACATCTACGCAAATTTAGTGAACTGTACGAAACCTACGGCTTAGGGGCCGTAAAAAATGTTTGGCTTTTGGCCTGTCTGCTTCCACTGGCCCGCACGGTGAACCTTTATAAGATGAAGGACTTCGTCGGCGGAGTTTTGGAAAAGGAGACCACCAAAGCAGATAGTCATTACAAACGCTTGATCCGGTTTTTTCAGGATTGGAGCGACAACGAGGCGCTTTTCCGGGATTTGGTGCGGCATAATCTGAGATTTCTACGCGGTTTGGGATTCAAAACACTGGTTATGGACGGAACGAGTTGGACGATTGGGGAAGCGAAAGTTCATTACTTGGTGCTGAGTGTGTTGGTAGGATCGGTAGCGGTTCCGATTTATTGGGTGCAGTTGGCAAAGATCGGAGCGTCAAGTCAATCGGAGCGAAAAGCGATGTTCACCTCAGCATTTGCCTTGTTCAATCTGGAAGGGATGACCCTGCTTGCAGATCGGGAATATATTGGTAAGGAATGGTTTAAGTTTCTGAAAGAGAACAACATACATTTTGTCATTCGGCTTCGCATCGGAGATTATTTTGACGAAACCAATGCTGCGCCGGGCAAGGATTACGAACGAATGTTATTGAAATGTGGCACAAAAAATAAACTGGTAAAAAAACGAATTGGGCTCGATGTCCTATTTTGTTGAGGCACGCGCAAAAATTGCACAATCTGCTGATTTTTGAATAGTAGGAAAATATGCATTCAAACCCTTTGCGGAATGGGTCTTTTGTTAATTTTCACTGACTCGTAATAAAGAATCTAAAATAATATTTTAACGAATCTAAATCCTTTTGAATCGCATGAATACGGTAACTGGTAAAATTGTATTAAAAGAATCTGGAATGGGTCTTTCCAATCTTTTGGTTGTCATTTACGATGTTGATCCTGATAGTCGTACTGGGGAAACAGCCACTAGTATTTTAATCGAAGGCAACCCGTCAACAAGCACTCCGCTTGCAATTCAAAACAACCCTGCTCAGGGGCCGACACACTTTCCTGAAGGGTTGGGCGATCGTATTGGCTCTGTTCTGACGGATGGTAATGGTGCTTTTACACTTCAATATGAGGACACTGAATTTCGGGTACGAAATGAAGACGAAAAAAGACCTGATTTGCTTTTGATAGTGTTAGCTCCGGAGAGAGCCGGTGCATCGTCAAAAGATCAGTTGCTTTTTGTTTCTACAGAGATCAGGCAAAATGCGGGTAGAATTGAAAACTATTTAATTCAGATAGCTGCTGACCAATTAGAAAGGGCAGGACTGGAAGTCCCCGGGACGAGTAATCCCATTGCACCAGCAAATAGTATAAGCCTGCTGGAAGGGAGTCTGATAAAAAACAAAGCTCTTTATGATAGCCGGAAGGCCATTTTACAAAAATATATTGATGTAGAGCATGAGAAGCATGTGATTGAGCGTGATGCCAGTTTTACTTCAAAGATTAAAGAAGATATTTCAAAACTGCCAAAGGCTTTTCGAAATAGTAAATACTTCGTAGCCGATGGAGATAGTGTGTCCGACAAAACTGAAAAATCACTAAAACAACAGTTGAAAGATCGAATCAACCAGCAAACACAGAAGAAACCTTTCTCATCTGGGTTTATTTATTTGACCAAGGATCAAATCCAAAACTATCAGGAATACCTTGATCCAGAAACAGATATGTACATTTTACCAGAAGATATTATCGAGCAGGAGATTTTGCCGAAACTTTTTGGGGGTACTAATGATGACGGATCGGGGAACGATTTTCTGATGGATCATCCTACAGTCAAATTATGTAAACAGTCTGCAAAAGGTGATTTTGAATGTAAGTTTTTCGAAGACCCAGACAATGAACCCTCAAATACAAGTAATTCAGATACAAATGAAATGCAAGACACCCCGGCACAAACTGGTGATGTTCCTTTATATATTGCCAAACAAATGGAACTAGCGACTTCCCCAGAGGGTATTGTAAACGTTGGTGTTGATACCCTGCATAGAGCAAATCCGGAACAGATAGGAACTACAATAAGTGATCTGGAGCTACGAAAAGGCCCTGCCGATGTTCCTGCATACTTTGATTTTCATCGGATTACGATGGCATTCGAGCATGTTTGGTCGGAAGCTACAGATGCCGGTATTCTGGAGGACGGGGAGGCACTTTATAATGAGTTAGTGGGTGTAGGATCCACCCCTAAGACCAATCTCTGGGATACGGTGAAAAAGGTACAATCCGCCAACCAATTTGTCTTAATGGGACCAGCAAAGGATGCAAATTCCCAGCCCTCCAGAGAGGTTATTTTCGAGTTTCCGGATGCAGTAGCAGTGTGGCCTCAATTGTCATATAACGAACGTGTGGTGGTGGAAAAAATAGCTATTCTTATTTTAGGAAAATATACAGAAATTAAGGATGCAGCAGCATCTGAATGGTTACTTTTTTTGCAATCCGATCTCGATAAAGATCTTGCTGTTAATGGAAATAAGCTAACAAATGTTCCTTATATATCCGCAGAACATTTATTAAATAATCAGGGCTATGAAGTAATTGCCTTTCTTCGGCGTAAAGGCCAACGGATAATTGATAATGCCCTGGAACAGATTGAAGAGAAACAAACGCTCAAGACCGATTTTGACCGCTTTCAAAAAGCAGCGGAACTGGCCGAAGAGTTGAAAAAGAAACTAAAAACGAAGTACTCTTTTACCTACTTTGCAGCTAATAGTACCGAACGCAGCATCAATTATGGCGTGGTATTAACTTATCGACAACGATGGGATCCATTGAATTATCAGGTTGGGGAATTGGTAAAGACCATTCCACTGGCGCCCAAGGAGGTGCGAAGGTATAATGCGAAAACTGTAGTAAAGAAGACCCGCTCCCAAAAGGAGATGGAGGATAATTTGCGTATTACCAAGACTGATAGCTCTGATACCAACAGAGCAGAGGCTGAGATTGTGAATAAGGCCTTTAATAAAACGGCTTTCTCTATGAACACATCAGGGGAATTTGAGATGCCGTTTGGGGAAGCAATGAAAATGGGAATATCTGTTGGTACAAATATGAACATGGAGGCACAGCGGGAGTCCAATCAAACGAAAAAGGAATTTAGGGAGGCTGTAGTAAAATCTGCACAAGAATTCAAAAATGAACGCCGGGTGGAAATTTCCACTGATTCATATTATGAGTCAGAAATAACCGAGTCCGGCGAAATCTCCAATCCAAATGATGAACTAACCGTAACCTATTTGTTTTACGACCTGCAACGCCAGTTCAGGATTAATGAAAGGCTGCACCGTATGCGACCAGTCATTTTTGTTGCACAGGAAATGCCAGCGCCTCATGAAATAGACGACGACTGGATCATGACAAATGATTGGACGATTCGTCGGGTGCTTATGGATGATAGTTTTTCCTATGCCTTTGATTGTATCATGTCTATCCGGGGGGATCAACTCATGCTGTCAGAGATAGAAAAAACTGTCAAGGAACAGCGCAAAGTTGTCCGCGATTTGCGTCAGAATGTGAAGTTTTTTACTGATGAAACGGGGCGGTTAAGCAGATTGATGCAGGCGGCCGTTAATAAGGAAGCAAACCTGGTAGAAGATCGTGACATTTGGGACAATATACCCGTGCTTGGCAAAATTATGGATGTCGGAGAGGGCGCATTAAAAGGAGCAGGGAAGTTTTTAGGAATGGGCTCGGGTGACGACCCTCAAGAAGCAACCCGTATCCGCCAGGAAGGCGTTAAAAGCACCTTTGAACGCGCTGAAAGAGAGCGGCGTGAGCTCATGGGGCGTTTGGAAGGCGAAATAGGCGTGCTAAACGGTTTGACTAAACAAGTGGCAGAAAAACGAAAAGCCATCAACGAAAAAGAGGTGCTGATTGCGCGCCTTAAAAACCA
The DNA here is from genome assembly GCA_020847425.1 of Saprospiraceae bacterium. Lineage (GTDB taxonomy): Bacteria > Bacteroidota > Bacteroidia > Chitinophagales > Saprospiraceae > M3007. The sequence continues at coordinate 11,196 of JADLCC010000120.1, read as the reverse complement.
TATCAAAGACAATATCCTTCATTATATGCAGGCCATTTGGCGCTCGGAGCATCGGGATCAGCGCTTTTTCAGGCTATTCAATACTAAAGTGCCGGCCCTGACGGCGACCTCTGGGCAATACAACCTTAAAATAAAAAACACTCCATCCCCCTCACCGGTTTTTGATGCTGTGGTTAACAACGGCTTGGACGATGATCAGCAAAAAACACGGTATGAGTATACCTTCTCTCCAGTGGTGTCAGTCGAGGAGAAAACACTGGAGGAAGTCGCGGAATTAGACACTTTACTGGGTTTTAAGGGTAATTATATGATTTTTCCTTTGCGTAAATCCAATGTGATTACCGACTTTATGATGTCACCCTATGTGGACAGCGAGTTTCAATTGCTCGACCCCGACGCTCCCGGAAACTGGACGCTGGATGAGTTTGAACAACTGTATTGTTGTCTTAAAAAATCGCTTGGTGATAGCTTCAGTGAGGTGGAAGCAGCACTAAAAGACCTGTATAAAGAAATTCTCACCGACCCGCTTCGCCCGGGTGAAGTGATTACCGTCCCTACTGGTTCGCTCTTTATTGAGGCCCTGCCAGGCGCCCATCCAATACTGGAGAACTTCAAAGCCCTCCACCGTGCAGTGGATGTGAAGAAAGTACAAGCGGAAGTACGCAAAATGGAATTGGAAAATATCCGCTATGCGGCCCGGCTGTTAAATGATGAAAGGGATGATCCGGATACGGAGAGGAAGGTGGTTGTGGAAAATGGAGCTGGTTCAATTATGACAATTACTGACTAAATTACATGTTTTAAAAGGCTTTGTTCCATGAATAAATTTTATTTCGAAAACCTCGAATACGCCAAATTGTTTTCAAAATAACAATGCTTTTTAAAATTTTCGCCATCAATTCTGGGCCTAAGCCTAAGAAAATTTATTCATGCAACAAAGCCGTTTTAAAAATTAAATATCAAAAGGAAAATGGGTAAAATAGACAATAGATATACTGACCGCCGCATGAATGGCGCAAGTAATAATGGAATATTTAAGCCAGAAGATGTTGATGATGGTACAATGATCGTGAAAGATAGGGTTAGATACGAGGGGAGTGTGATAGTATTCGATGATGATTTACATAGAGTATCAAGTGAGGTAAAAGGCCTACGATCTGACCAAAAACAATTGTCAAATGTTCCAGAATCTATTTTGGGCGAAATTTATTTTTCTTTTTCAATTTCAAAAAGAAAAATAAATTTCGCAAAAAAAATGAATTTTAAAAAAAATTATACTTCTATAAAGGAGTGTTATTTAGTTGAGCCAAACGCAGAAACGTGGGTAATGAAAAATAATAAAAAAATAAGTTTATCGCCAGGATTGTCAATATCTAAACCTGTAATCCTTGAAAAAGAATCGATTCATAGCTTTGCGTACTTTCAAGATATCAATATTGTAATTCAGGGTGTATGGGATTCTGGTTCATTAAATAGTCAAACTAAGGGTGGATTGAAGTTTGGCCTTGGTAAGGAACCGGTAAAAGTTGAATTAGGAGGTGAATACTCTGTTGGGGAAGTACTCAATATACCTGGATCTGTTTTTAATATTGGCATTAAAATACAAGTATACAATGATTTTAGTTTCAATGAATGCCTTGTTAGAAATGTGGATGTTCAATTACCTGGCACATTGCAAAATAAAGACTTCTGGGAATTTGGTAATTCTTTTCTTTCTGACCATTATCATTATAAGGGTATTACACCTGTGTTAAGTTCCGGTAATACTCCAAATGTAAACAAGAATAAAAATGTAAAAGATTTACGACGGTTTTTATATCAGAAGGGCATGTATGATATATATGACATCGGAAATTAATCTTTAACCCAGGCCGAGGCTTTGTTGCATGAATCCTATGTTGCGCTCGCTCAGGATATATGGGAGACGTCATTGATGAGCACATTTGGAAGACTGAAATTTCTGATGCAAATTTGAGGGTTTTATTTAAATTTATGAGTTCTGACGTTCCTATTGAAGACAATTAATGTAAATAAAAATAAAGTTTCTATGGCAGGTCTAAAGCGCTACACGCAATTGCCTCAGCTCTTACATATACTTCAAACAAGGACTATCACTTTTTTGAGCCCAATGATATGGGATGACAAAAACGACTCCTATTTTATCGAAAAATACAAAAAAGACAAGGGTATCAAGTCTGTCCTTGCGCTTTGTATGACAAATTCCGCCGCTACCTACCATCACTGGCACGTATTTGCAGGTAACATATCCGGTGTTCGCATCGAATTTCACGAACCAGCATTTCGGGAATGGGCCAATTCAATTGGAGCAGATTTTCAAAAAGTCAATTATTTAAAGCTCGATAAGGCTGATCAAAACAAAATCCCGCTCGAAAACTTGCCCTTCACAAAGCGCTTTGCATTTCGGGATGAAGGCGAGGTTCGTCTTATTGTTAATGAGGATATAGATCTTACGGCTAAGTCTTTTCCCTTTGACTACTCTTTAATCAAGGAAATTGTACTTAGTCCTTGGTTGCCGGAAGAACTATATACATCGGTTGAGTCAGCAATTCGCATGGTTAGTCAAGGTGCTACATTCAATATTCGGCGGACAACTATGCTTGCAAATGGCAAATGGCAAGGTGCAGGTCAATAATCGAATCTAAAGCCCCCAACCATGTCCACCCAACACCTTGACACCCTCATTCAACACTACCGCCTCGACCATTGGCTCGAAGTGACCGAAACTGGCTGAGCCAACACTCCCTAAACCACCCACCACATGCCATCCATCGACCTCATCCCCAGAAAACTGGACATCCTCCAATCCTATGCCGGCCGGGGCAATCAATACGCCCTGGAGCCCGTAGTGCCCGAACTCGTCATCCGGCATTTTGAAGACCGGCTGCAACTGCGCCTCCCGGAAGACTTCCGCAGCGTGATCACCCAACTCGGCAATGGCGTAGACGGCCTGTTTTATGGCCTCGGCATGCGATCCTTCCGGGGCATTACCGAGCGGGGTTTCTCCGTAAAAGGATCGGACTGGGGAATGCCCGAAACCCCGATGCCGCCGCCCGTATTTGAACTGGGGCGCTTCGATTGGAAATACGTCTGGATGATCAATAAATACAGCTACGACCAGTGGCAATCGGTCAAGAGCCGGGAATTGCGGTCCTTGCTCGGCGGCGGAACCTACGATTTGATGCGCGAACAAAAAGAGGTGAAACGCCTGTACGGCCTCGATCTAAAAGAAGACCAATGCCTGACGCCGTATCGGATCCGCGGCGCGCTTCGGCTGTGCAATAACCTGTATTGCAGTGCCTACCTGATCGTAGCCGGTGCACCAGAACAGATCGGACGGGTATTTCAAACACCTCCAACCTTCAGCACCGGGGACGGGTACCGAATAAGCGGCTATACCCTGATGGATTCGTTCACGGACTTTGTGCTCAATTTATTGGAGACGGAAACTAACTGTTTTGCCGACAAACGTCGCCCATATGCGCTCGCCGGCCGGAACGATTTTCGGACCGATTCCCCGGGCGCTACCCGGGTCGTTTTCCCCGACCCGGCCGCAGCCCGGCTAGCCTCGGACCCCTTCTTCATCGAAGAAGGGGAAGGCTTATGGAGGAGCGTGGAGGACGAACAACCGCCGAGCCTCGGAAAAACCCGTCGCTCCACCCGCTACGCCCTGCACCTGCCCGGCAGTGATCGATACGGCCGGCGCCTCTCCGATGAACAGGTCAGCCGCTGTATCGAGGCTGCCGCAAGCATCGGCATGTGCCGGCGCAACTGGGCCGTGGCCTGCCGGACGAACGCCGATACCGCTGCGCTGCAGGAGGAACTGATCTGGATCGTATATGCGACAGACACCGTACATCCCGATTTGCTTCGATCTTTGGCCCGGTTTGTACTCGAGGTGGTCGAACAGGATAAGGTGGTCATCGAATGCGCAGGCCGTGTCGAACGTGTCCGCAATTCCTGAGGGCTACTCCGCCAATTCCCGAATCCGCACATTTTTAAACCACACCGGCGCCCCCGCGTGTTTCCCCTGTAGCCCAATATGCCCCTCTAATGCCAGCGTAGCAAAAGGTTTGTTCAGCCATGAAGGAATGGCCGTGCCATCGGGGTTGTGGCTGCCCGATACCCAGCGATTCATGTCCATGTGGTTGACCAATTGGTCGTTCAGCAACACCCAAATCTCCCGGTCGATGCAGGTAATCGTATAGCGGTTCCATTCGCCTGGCTGGCGCACGGCGCGCTTGCGGGCAGCAAGATGGCCGAAGATGGCGCCGCACTGCCAGGTCGCCGGCGCCTGGGCCCATTGCGGGGCATAGTCGTCGGCAATTTGAACCTCCACAGAATTAGGGATCCAGTTTTCCGTGTCCGAAGCATGTACGATCACACCGCTGTTGGTGCCGTCGGCGGTTTTAAATTCCAGGTCCAGGGCAAAATTCCGGTACGTTTTTTTACTCCAGATGCATTGGTCTTCACTGGCGGTGAGTTCGCCGTTTTGCAGGCTCCAGATGCCGGCGGGAAAGGTGGCGTCGGAGAGTTCCGGGCTGGCAAATACCTTTTCCCAGCCCTTTTCGGCCTCGGCGGGAGGCAGTACCGGTCGGCGCGCCGGCTGGTCCGAGTAGCCGTTTATCTCGGGCAAATATTTGGCTTTCAGTGTTTTGTTGAGTTTCGGAATTGCCTGCTCCCGCAGGAAAACCAGGCGCTGGATGCTGGTATCGGCTTCCAGTATCAAACGATTGGTGGCCTCGATGGCTTGCCGGGTGGGCGGCATGTCGGTGTCTTGCAATACATTGAACACGGCGGCGAGTTCCTGGTCCAGCCGCCGGAAATCCTTCGCTCCATTGCTTGCCGACGCCGATTCCATTGCCGCCAACTGCCGGTCCAGGGCCTGCAAATCAGCCAGCAAGCGGCCTTTGACTTTCGGCAGCAGGCTGGCAATATTTCGCCGGTACGCTTGTGTTTCTTTTAGCAAACTGCGGCACGTTTTGCGGTGCTGGTAGACCTGGACCGACAAATCGTGCTGCAATTGCAATTCCTCATGCGAGGTTTTTACCCGGGGATCCATTTCTACGGTCATGCTTTCGGTGTAAATTTTATCATCCACCATCAGCCACACCAGGTAGGTGCCGGGCATGACCCAAGGCGCCGTAGGCTCAGGTGCTGTATTTTCATAAACCGCTGCAATCGGGAATGCAGCCGGTTCGTCGGGCAAAGGATTGTAGCGCAAGTCCCAGCAGAAGCGGTGGGCGCCGGCCTCCCCGGAGAGCACTTGGGGTGTCCGGATCCAGTAAAGCGGGTGATTGACCTGTGTCACGTCGGGCGCCTGGTCCAGGCTGGAGTAGCGCCGCACCATGCTGGCTGCGGTATCCAGTATTTCCAGTTCTATGCTCCGTGCGGCCTGGGTTGGCAAATAGTAGTCGACAATAGCGCCATCGGGCGGGTTTTGCCCGGCGGGTTCCTCCTGCGGGAGCGGCGTGTCGGTGTTCAGGTTCCAGCGTACCCGGAAGGCGCGCTGTGGCTGAAACAGAACCGGGCCGGCGGCTTGGGTGCCGGCCGCCAATTGGCGCAGGGGGGTGATGTTGTCGAGGATCCAGAACGAGCGCCCATGGGTACCCACGACCAGGTCGTCGTCTTTGACCACCAGGTCGCGGATGGAAGTAGCCGGCATGTTTTGCCGCAGGCTTTGCCAGTGTGCGCCGTCGTCAAACGACACATACACGGCGCGCTCGGTGCCGGCAAAGAGCAGGCCGGGCTGTTGCGGGTCTTCGCGCACGGCGTTGACCGGCTCGTTGTTGGGGATGCCGGTATTGATCTCCTGCCAGGTGGCGCCGCTGTCGCGGGTACGCCAGATGTGGGGGCGCAGGTCGTCGCAGCGGATGCGGTTGACGGCTGCGTAGGCGGTGTTGGGGTCTGAATGGGAGGCGTCGATCAGGCTGACCTTGCTCCAGGCGCTGAGGCTGGGCGGTGTCACGTTGGTCCAGGTACGTCCGCCGTCGAGGGTGAGGTGAATGAGGCCGTCGTCGGTGCCGGCCCAAATCCGGTTGGAATCGAGCGGCGAAGGCGCCACGGTGTAGATGACGCCCCGGCGGGGCATGTTGTTTTGGCGGGGCTGGAAGTATTTGCCGATACCGGTGCCGGCGGGCAGTTCGGGGTAGGATTCGCGGCTGAGGTCGGGGCTGATAATGTCCCAGGATTGCCCGCCGTTGCGGGTTTTAAACAAAACATTGCCGGCGTAAAACAAGACCTGCGGGTCGACGGGCGAAAACAACACGGGAGCGGTGCGCAGGAAGCGGTACTGACCGCTGCGCAGCACTTCGGGCCGGATATCCTGGGTCTGGCCGCTGCGTTTGTCGAATTTGGAGAGTTTGCCGCCGTACACGATGTTGGGATCGAGCGGATCGGCGGCTACGTAGCCGTATTCCTGCGCGCCCACTGGCAGCCAGTCGCGAAAGGTGATTTGACCATCGTGGCCCCGGCTGGCAATGCAGACGGAGCCGCTTTCCTGTTGGCCGCCGTACACGTTGTAGGGAAACGCGTTGTCGGTACTCACGTGATAAAACTGTGCGGTGGGCTGGTTGTACCAGGAGGAAAAGGTTTTGCCGCCGTTGAGGGTGACGATAGCGCCCTGGTCGCTGGCGAGCAGGATGATGTCGGGCTGGAGCGGATTGATCCAGATGCGGTGGTAATCGTCGCCACCGGGGGCGCCGCGAAAGCAGGTCCATTGGCGGCCACCATCGGTGCTTTTCCAGGCGGCTATGTTGGCGCTATACACGATATCGGGGTTTTTAGGGTCGCATTTGATTTCTGCGAAATCACTGCCCCGACCCCAGAGCCGTGGGTCGGGGTTGGTACGGGCCCAGGATTCGCCGGCGTCGTCAGAGCGGTAAATGCCGCCGTATTTGGGCCCATTTGGACCGTATTCGTCGCAATCGACGGTGGCATAGAGCCGGCGTGCGTCGCTGGGCGCGATGCAAAATCCGATGCGCCCCAGGCCTTCTGCGGGGGTAGGCAAGCCTTTCGTGAGCGGGCGCCAGGTGTCGCCGCCGTCGGTACTTTTCCAGAGGCCGGATCCTTCGCCGTGCCACTCGCCGTTTTCCCAGGGTGCCAGCCGGTTTTCCCAGAGGTCGGCGTAAATGACCTGTGGATTGCTTGGGTCGATGGCCACCTGCACGGCGCCGGTGTTGTCGTCGCGAAACAATACTTTTTTCCAGGATTGTCCGCCGTCGAGCGTGCGGAACACGCCGCGTTGTGGGTTGGGGCCATAGGGGTGGCCGAGCACGGCAGCAAATACCCGGTTGGGGTCTTGCGGGTCGATGGCCAGACCGCCGATCTGGAGGCCATCGGCGAGGCCCCGGTGGGTCCAGGTTTGGCCGGCGTCGGTGGATTGGTAGACGCCGTCGCCCACACTGAGGTCGGGGCGTTGCAGGCCCTCGCCGGTAGCCACGTAGAGGATATTGGGATGTGAGGGCGACACGACCACGTCGCCAATGCTGCCGGTGGGCTGCTCGTCGAAGATGGGGGTCCAGGTTCGGCCGGCGTCGTCGGTGCGCCAAACGCCGCCGTTGTTGACGCCGATGTAAAACACATTGGGCTGCTGGGGCACACCGACGGCGCCCACAGTGCGGCCGCCACGGTGTGGGCCAATCATGCGCCATTGCAGGCTGCCAAACAGGGCAGGGTCGGGGATTTGGGCAGGGAGGAATAAGGCGCATAGCGCAAAACAGGCAAAAGCGATAGACCGGGTCAGGATGGACATGCGTGGCAGACGTATTTGTTGGGGGTGAAGTTCGGAAAAGTGGGACAGTGTCTGGTTCGAAAAAATAAGAGTGACCAATACCTCATCAGCAGCCCCAGTTTGTGGTGGGACAACGGCTCCCTGTTGCTCTTGGATTCCGAATTGTTGCGCGACAACTTTTCCACCCGGACCGCTGTTTACGTCGGCGTCGGAAAGGAAGGCCTCGCGCCCTGCGAAACCCCGCATGTGATGGAAGTGGATGCTAACCTGCTGGCCGACAAACTGAACCACACAAAATGAATCAACTGTTCCAGATCCTACACCTGCGCACCGAAGACGTAGAGCGCCTGGCTGCCCAACCCAACAAGCCGCACCAGCACGACTACGAGGAACTGATCATCGGCGTAGCGGGCCAACTGGAGCATTTTATCGATTTCAAAACCACCGTGTTGGAGGCGCCGTTTGCCAGTTTTGTGACCAAGGGCAAAACGCACCGGGTGCAGCCCGGCGCCCTCGGCGGCGCCTGCAACATGTGGGTGCTGCGTTTCAAGAGCGAATTTATCCCGGAAACGACCTTCCAGTTGTACGCCAACTACCACGACCACGCCAATATTTCCCTGGCGGCGGGCGCCTGTTTTCGGCGCCAGGTCGTGCTCTGCGAGTTGATCGACGGCGAAATGCAGCAGCCGGTGCCCGACCTGGGCATCGTGCGGCACCTGTTGAGTGCCTTGTTTACCATGATCGAATCGGAGCGGCGCAAGCAGGTGCCGGAGGAGCAACTGCGGCAATCCACCCAAAACACGACCTTCAAAAATTTTCTGGCCATTCTGGAAGACTATTTTCGCCGGCCGGAAGGCGTCGAGTTTTATGCCGAAAAACTGTTCATGTCGGCCCGCAACCTCAACCTGATTTGCCAGCACATCCTGCAAAAAAGCGTCTCGGAGATCATCGAAACGCGCAAACTGATCGAAGCCAAAAACCTGCTGGCTACGACGGACCTGCCGGTGTCTGAAATCGGCTTCGAACTGGGCTACAACGAAAAGGCCTATTTTACCAACGTTTTTAAAAAGAAATCCGGCCAAACCCCCACCGAATTCCGCGAAGAAATGCGCCGCCTGGTGAACAGGTAGCAGTTTGCAGTGGGCAGTGGCAGTGGGCAGTGGCAGTTAGCAGTTGCAGTGGGCAGTAGCAGTGGGCAGTAGCAGTGGGCAGGGGCAGTGGCAGTTAGCAGTGGCAGTTAGCAGTTGCAGTTAGCAGTTGCAGTTGGCAGTTGCAGTTAGCAGTGGCAGTTAGCAGGTGCAGGGGCAGGTGCAGGAGGCAGTTGCAGTGGGCAGGTGCAGGAGGCAGGTGCAGTGGGCAGGTGCAGGAGGCAGTTTTTGCCGCTGTTGGCGTCCCCGCCAACAGCAACAGCGGAGCGAAAAATGCCAGAACCTCGACATGTTGTTGACGAAGAAATTAAACGACAACGGTATGAAAGTCAATTGGTTAATTCGAATTTTTAAATTCGATACCAGTATTCCAACACCCACCTGCACTTTTTAAATACCTACAAACTGCCACTGCCCCTTCAAACTGCCACTGCTACTGCAAACGGCTACTGCCCCTGCAAACTGCCACTGCAAACGGCTACTGCCACTGCAAACTGCCACTGCAAACTGCATTTCCTAAAATTACAACCTTGCTTCCGAAAACTATTACCCGGCTCCTGCTTGGGCGGCTGAACTTTGCAGCATCAAATTCATCCGCACACAAATTCAACTTTTGTTCAACATGGAATCGACAAGCATAGCCAACGCCACCAAAACCAAATGGGTACTCGACCCGACGCACAGCGAGATCGTGTTCAAGGTGAAACACCTGATGATTACCAACGTAAAAGGCGAATTCCGTACCTTCCACGCCGAAATTACCTCCGCCTCGACCGATTTTACCAAGGCGTCCATCCACGCCAATATCGACGCGGCCTCGGTATTTACCAACGAAGACAACCGCGACAACCACCTCAGAAGCGCCGACTTCTTCGATGTAGCCAACTTCCCGCAACTGACGTTTGAAGGCACGGCGTTTGAACACCTCAGCGGCGAAAACTATCGCCTAACGGGCAATTTGACCATCAAAGATGCAACCCATCCGGTCACGCTCGACGTCGAATTCGGCGGCATCAACACAGACCCCTGGGGCAACGAAAAAGCGGGCTTCTCGCTCAGCGGCAGCATCAACCGCAAAGCGTGGGGCCTGAACTGGAACGCTGCCCTCGAAGCCGGTGGCGTGCTGGTGAGCGAGGAGGTGAAAATCGGCGGTGAATTGCAGTTTGTAAAACAAGCCTGACACCTATGCAACGCAAGACATTTCTCAAAACCCTGGCCATGTTGCCAGTAGCAGGAGCCGTCATGAAATTGAACAGCCTGAACAGTTTGACCGAATCCTTCGACAACACGGAGCCCATGCCCGCCTTGTTCATGGGGCATGGCAGCCCGATGAATGCGATCGAAGAAAACGAGTTCGTAGCAGGTTTCCGCGCGATGGGCGAGGGTATCCCCCGCCCCCGGGCAGTGCTCTGCGTGTCGGCGCATTGGGAAACGCGGGGCACCTATGTGACCGCAATGGAACAGCCGCGCACCATCCACGATTTCGGCGGCTTCCCCAAGGAACTGTTCGATGTACAATATCCGGCGCCCGGCAGCCCGGAACTGGCTCGGGAAACCCAGTCGGTGCTGACGAAAACGGCAGTGGGCCTGGATGAGAAATGGGGCCTCGACCACGGGGCCTGGTCGGTCATCAAACACCTGTATCCCAAGGCCGATGTGCCCGTCATTCAGATGAGCCTCGACTACAACCAGACGCCGCAGTACCACTACGAACTGGCGCAACAACTCGCCGTACTGCGCCGCAAAGGTGTGCTGATCGTCGGTAGCGGCAACATGGTACACAACCTCGGCCGCGTAGCCTGGGACCGGCTGAACGACACCAATTTCGGCTTCGACTGGGCCCTAGAAGCTAGTGAAAAGATGAAAACCCAGATCCGCTCGGGCGAGCACCAGCCCCTGATCAACTTCCGGGCGCAGGGCAAAGCCTTCGACCTGGCCATCCCGACGCCGGAGCATTACTTGCCCCTGTTGTACGTGCTGGCCCTACAGGAAAAAGGCGAAACAGCCACCCTGTACAACGACAAGGCCGTAGGCGGCGCGCTCACGATGACCTCGGTGAAAATCGGGTAGGCAATTTTTGAGTAAACAGATACAGTGCAGGGCTGCCCGGGAGGGCGGCCCTTTTTTTGTGGCGAGTGGGGTTGGAGGGTTAGAAGGTTAGAGGGTTAGAGGGCATAGCCATCAACTTAAACGTTTGAAGGCGCTTTTTTTACTTCGACATTCGATATTCTGCGGTTCGATATTCGATATTCCAACGTAAATGGCTTAAAAAATATCGAATATCGAACCGCAGAATAT
>JADLCC010000119.1 GCA_020847425.1 Saprospiraceae bacterium | reverse complement strand
GTCGTATCATGTGCCTCGCAGATGTAGAGGTACAGCCAGATGAGTTTTTCTTCTTTTGTCACGATTTGAAGATAACTCAAACTGTCACTTCAACATCTGCTTTTTTTTAACCCGTGATTCGCATTAAAAATAATGAAATATTATTTTTAGAGGGGGAAATGCAAGTTGTCAGCTTGGCAGCTATTGAAGCTGAAAGACAACAAAAAAGGAATATTATTAATAAATAGCCCCGTTGGACCCAGCTGGTTCCGAGGATGTTCATCCACAGCCACCAAAAACCAAACATGAAAACAAATGCGCTGGCGCGTCGGCTGAGCCGCGTGCCGCTTATACGCGCCGGCTGTGCCGGCAAAAGCAAGGTGGGTAGCCAACCCTCGGAAACATCCGCCACAAAATCGTGCTTTTTAAACTGCATGATTGACGAATAACAGAAAACACTGAACAAATCCGAATATGCTTATCCTCTTCACACGATAAACTACTTCTTATGCGCAATTGGACCATTTTTTTTATCTGGATTGGAATTTGGATGGCGGGGCCGGTGGAGGCGCAGCAGTGGGAGACGTTTGCAACACCTACTATTCCCGCAGGGTTGTCTTTTCTACGAACACTGGAAAGCAATGTTTTTGTTACTTCCTCGGGTGGGCTCTACCGGAGCCAGAATGGAGGAGAATACTGGCAAAAAGTAAGAAATTATCAGGACATCAATGGCTGGCAGAACTTCGAAGTAGATAAAAGCACGAACCGGCTGTATTTTACGGAAGGGCAGGATACTTCGGGGTTGCTGAAACTATACACCAGCATCAATATGGGAGATACCTGGACGTATGTCGGCGATTTAAAAGCAAATTTATCGGCTTTCATCGGAGATGCAGTATATGGGGCAGACGTAGTTACAGGTACAAAAATCCTGCGCAAACAAGGCAACCAGCCCTGGCAAAACCTGGCCAACTGGCCCAGCGATACCGCAGGATACATCCACGATGTGTGTGCCAGCGGTAATCATCTATGGGTAGCGGCTCAAACGGGCATCTACCATTCACCAGATGCGGGGAATACCTGGGAATTCAGCCGCACCATTGCAAATATCCCCGTGTACGATCCGATCACAATGCCTCCCTTTATGAGAATAGAGGCCTTGAATGGCGCCATTATAATTGCCAATGATGCGGATGACCGCGTTTATCGAACGCAGAATAACGGGCTCGATTGGGAGGAAGCCGCTTGGGAAGGCAAAAGCCTCTGCAATTCAGGGCAACATCTTTTCGCCACCGATGCTACCGGCACACAGGTACTGCGATTGGATGGCAATGACCTGTCTGATTGGACATTCTCTCCCGTTCCGGCCTACAGATACCTGGACCTTCGCGGGGCCGGAGAATACAACGGCACACAGTATCTGGGCTCCGACTTTTTCGGCGTGCTCCGGAAAAAACCGGAGTCGGAGGTCTGGGGCCTCGCTAACAGCAATCTTAACGAAGGCGTTAATGCACTGGTCGGGCTCGACGATCATCTTTTTCTGAGCGTCAGAGGACAGATTTACTCTTCAGATTTTGGAGAAACCTGGAAATCCAATTTGAGCACTGCATTCCCATACAGGTCATGGGTTGCAGGCAATTACGATTATGCTGCCGTAGACCTGAACGATCAAACGCATTTGATGCGTTGCCTGCGAAATGAGCGATTCGAGTGGACCACACAAGGAATCTTACCGAGTGGAATATCCAGCATTAGTGCCACAGGCGATACTATTCTGGCGGTAGTCAACAATCTTTTACCTGCCAGATTCTATCAATCGCTGGATGCGGGCGTCACCTGGAATATTATTCCTTCTACGCTCGGTAGGCCGAAGGTGGTAAGTTGGCGGGGAAAGTTTTATTTGGTGCGAGGTGCGTCCTTATATCAGTCCTCGGATGCAGGTACAAGCTGGCAAATAGCCCATACTTTTCCTTACACTATAGACGAAACAGTCAGCCGGTATTATGTTTCACGAGATACACTGCTGATTTCATACCCGCCTGAGAAAAAGATTTTTTTCTCTTTGGATGGAGGGCAAAATTTCGATACGCTGCACGTGCCCGCCAGCGGAAACAGTCCTGCCTTTAATTTGCGTGCCTATGGAAATGATTTGATTCTGTTGCAGACGGATATCATTTCTTATTCAAGAGATATGGGGCAGACTTGGCAGCAAATCAGTGCACCGCCTGGAATAGGGTTGGGTACCGTTTCTAGCGATCTAAACTCCACGTACGCCGATAATACCCTGTTTGTAGTGGGCAACTGGAAACTCCGTCTGGATGCGCAACGCCAGGCCGCAGGAAAGGTATTTATGGATGTCAATGGCAATGGTCAGCAGGAAACAAACGAGCAGGGTTTGAATAATATCGTCGTAAATGCAGGACAGAGCAGTGTTTTGGGGCCCACTTATGACCAGGGTAATTTTTCCCTGTTGCTCAACTCCAGCGCTCACTCTTTATCTGTCGATCAAGTTCCGCCGTACTATACTGTTTTACCTGTCGTCGTTGCAATTCCTCCCGGTACGGACACAATCCCGGATATCATTTTTGCTGTCCAGCCCCAGGAATTGGTCAATGATGCTGTCATTTCCCTGGTACCAACGGCCGCTTTTCGGGCTGGATATGACAATACCTTGCATCTTGCGGTGAAAAATGCAGGAACGTTGCCTTCTTCCGGCCGATTGAAATTGGTGGTCGATCCCTTATTGACGGTACTGAATGTTGGTCCCGTAGCGGACGAAACATCCGGCGATACGCTGATTTGGAATTACAGTGATCTGGCATCATTGACAGAATGGAAGGTTCTGATGGAAGTAAACATTGCCGTTGTGCCGCCTGAAACACCACTGTCTGTATGGGCAAGTGTGGAAACGCAGGCGGATGCAGACCTGGCAAATAACACTGTGCTGCTGAATGAATCTGTTGTTACCTCTTTCGATCCCAACGACAAATCCGTTTCCGAAAGGGACATTCCGGCGGAAACAGCCGACAGTGAAGAACTGACCTACACCATCCGCTTTCAAAACCTGGGCAATACCGAAACCGACTTTATCACAGTACGCGACACCTTATCCGAAGCGCTGGATGCCGCTAGTGTGCGGGTGCTCGCGGCTAGTCATTTTTACGAATGGAGCATCGAAGAAGGGCGGATACTGGTATTTCGCTTCAACCCGATCCATTTAACCCCCGCAAACGTAGACAGCCTGCGCAGCCAGGGATTCGTGCAGTTTTCAGCACGGCTGAAACCGGATTTGCAGCCAGGTGACGAGATAAGCAATACAGCGCACATTTACTTTGACTTCAATCCGGCGGTGGTGACCAATACGGTGGAGAGTTCCATTCAGGTGGTTTCGACATTTGAGCCGGCATCAAAATCTGGAGCCATCAATATTTTCCCGAACCCGGCTGGAAATCGCGCTACGTTTCGATTACCGGAAGAAATAATAGGTGAAGGACGTATTGAGATTTTTTCTGCCGGGGGAAGATTGGTGTACGCCACCAAAGCACAAGGGAGTTTGCAGGAAATTGATTTGACAAATATGTCTTCCGGTACATATTGGTGTCGCTGGCAGACGGAATCAGAGACATATTGGGAGAAATTGCTCAAAAAATAGTTATCGGTTATCAGTTATTGGTGCGACCGGTGCCCGGCCTTCCTGCTTCGCAAAGCCGAACAATTGCACACCGATAACTGATAACCAATAACCGATAACGACCTTTCGTTCCCGACTTCAAAACTTTTTTCAGAAAATTTTCAAACCTGCTTGGTTTTTTAAATTTCCTGAGCTTACCTTTGCGCTCGCTTTTGAAGGAAGGGACACAGAATGGAATTTTGTGGAACGCGTTCAAAAGCAACGAAATTGAAATTTTAAATTCCTTTCAGGGTAATGAATCAGAAAATTCGCATCAAACTTCGGTCTTACGACTACAACTTGGTAGACAAGTCTACCGAGAAAATCGTTAAGACAGTACGTGCGAGTGGAGCCGTTGTAACTGGTCCGATTCCGCTGCCAACCGAGAAAGAAATATTCACCGTGCTGCGTTCTCCGCACGTGAATAAGAAAGCTCGTGAGCAGTTCCAGTTGCGCACCCACAAGCGCTTGATTGAAATCTACACACCGACACAGAAGACGGTGGACGCTCTCTCCAAGTTGGAACTGCCGAGCGGTGTTGACATTCAAGTCAAGCTTACCTAATTCGCAAATTCAAAGGAGTCAAGTCTGTTGTTTCCGGGAGTATTCAAAGTGGTGGCGGTTTTCGTACTAACTGAATACATTCGAAAGCGGTTCCGTAACACGGAAAGTCGCTTTTCGCATGTCGGCTTTACCGGAACAGGATTTGAAAGAAATTCTACGTATCGTTCAATCATATAAATAACGACACAGTGAACGGTCTGATTGGCAAAAAAATCGGCATGACCAGTATCTATGACAACAACGGCAAGAACGTTGCAGTCACAATTATTGAGGCAGGCCCCTGCGTAGTAACGCAAATTCGCACAGAGGAAACGGACGGCTATTCAGCGCTCCAGTTGGCTTTCGGCGATCGTAAAACAAAGAACACTCCCAAGGCTCTTATGGGCCACTTTAGCAAAGCCGGCTTGGAAGAGCCGCTTCATAAAGTACAGGAGTTTCGGGATTCGAACCTTTCTAAAAACCTGGGTGATGAAGTAACCATCACCGATGTTTTTTCGGAAGGCGACAAAGTGTTGGTCACCGGCACCTCCAAGGGTAAAGGTTTCCAGGGTGTAGTTAAGCGGCACGGCTTCGGCGGTGTCATGCAACAAACACACGGCCAGCACAACCGTCTGCGCGCTCCGGGCTCGTTGGGTAACTCTTCTTTCGCTGCGAAAGTAATGAAAGGCATGCGCATGGGTGGTCACATGGGTCATGCCCAGGTGAAAGTTCGCCGGCTGCAAATTATGAAAGTGTTCCCAGAACAGAATATCATCCTGATCAAGGGTGCTATTCCAGGTCACAAGGGCGCTTACGTAACAATTGAAAAATAATTTCTTGACCAATACAAATTTCTTCGGAAATGCAAATTTCGGTCTATAACATCAAAGGCGAATCCACGGGCCGGTCAGTGACCCTCCCGGATGAGATTTTCGGAATTGAACCGCACGAACACAGCGTATGGCTGGATGTGAAACGCTACCTGAACGCACAGCGTCAGGGAACGCACAAGTCCAAAGAGCGCAGTGAAATGAGTGGCTCTACCCGCAAATTGCACAAACAAAAAGGAACTGGTGGCTCCCGTAAGGGTGACATCAATAACCCGCTGTACCGCGGTGGTGGCCGTGTATTCGGTCCACGCCCCCGCAACTACGATATACAGGTGAACGCCAAAGTGCGCAAACTTGCCCGTCGCAGCGCGTTGTCTGCCAAAGCGAAAGCAGGCGCCATCTTCATCGTGGAAGATTTCACGTTCGATGCGCCGAAAACCAGTCAGTTCCTGGCCATTCTGAACGCACTTCAAGTTGCCGATAAAAAACCGCTGACTGTAACAGGCGCATACGACAAGATGTTGTACCTGTCCTGCCGGAATATCGAAAAAGCAACCATTGCTCCAGCAGCCGATCTGAATACCTATCAGATCATGCAGGCCGGCGCGGTAGTGATTTCGGAAAGCGCTATCGAAAAAATTAAAGAAAATTGCGCATAGGGTTATCCGTTATCAGTTATCAGTTATCGGGACACACCCGCTAACACCACAGATAACAGATAACAGACAACCGATAACTAAAATGTTATGGCTAAGCAAATTTTAATACGGCCGGTCATCACCGAGAAAGCGACGAAACTCGCTGACAAGCGCAATACCTATGCGTTCGTGGTGAACAAGACCGTGAACAAAATTGAAATAAAGAACGCTGTCGAAAAACAATTCAACGTTTCCGTCGACAAAGTGAACACGGCAGTGATGCCGGGCAAACCGAAATCCCGCAGCACGAAGACGGCTGTAGTAAAGGGCACGAAATCTTCCTACAAGAAGGCATTCGTTACCCTGACTCCAGGCGAAACCATCGATATCTTCGGCGGCACAGAAGAATAGTTAATAGTTATTAGTTAATAGTTATCAGGACGCCATGTTCGGCATCAAAAGCCAAGCGCAACGCACACCAATAACGAATAACCAATAACCAATAACATACAAAAAAAATGGCAGTTAAGAAATTCAATCCGCTGACGCCGGGACAACGTTTCCGGGTAGCCGTTACGAAAGATGAATTGACGAAGGGTGCAAAACCCGAGAAGTCGCTTCTCATTACGTTTGGCAGTACAGGCGGTCGCAACAGCGACGGTCACCGTACCATGCGTAATCGTGGAGGTGGTCACAAACGCCGCTACCGTTTTATTGATTTCAGACGCGACAAAGAAGGCGCAGCAACGGTTCAGTCTATTCAGTACGACCCGAATCGCAGTGCCCACATCGCCCTGATTCAGCATGAAGACGGCGAAAAAAGCTATATTCTGGCGCCCAAAGGTTTGTTGGTCGGTCAGGTTATATATTCAGGTCGTGGTGTAGCCCCTGATACGGGCAACTGCCTCTACCTGGCAGAAGTGCCATTGGGCGCATTTGTACACAATGTAGAAATGCAACCCGGACAAGGTGGCGTACTGGTGCGCAGCGCCGGCAACAGTGCCCAGATGATGGGCCGTGAAGACCGCTACGCAGTATTGAAATTGCCTTCCGGCGAAACACGCCGCATCCTCATTACCTGCCGCGCCACGATCGGCATCGTAGGTAATGTCGACCACAGCCTCGAAATCATGGGCAAAGCAGGTCGTATGCGCTGGAAAGGTTGGAGACCACGTACACGCCCTGTAGTAATGAATCCAGTGGATCACCCCATGGGTGGTGGCGAAGGCCGCGCTTCTGGTGGTCACCCACGTACACGGAAAGGTCTGAAAGCAAAAGGTGCTAAAACGCGCAGCCGCACGAAACCATCTAATGCACTGATTATCAACCGTCGCAAAACGGGTAAATAAGAAAATTTAACCGGAACTCAAATTCGTAACTGAGATATGCCGCGTTCACTCAAAAAAGGCCCTTACATCCATCATACATTGTTGGAAAAAGTGGCTAAGTCAAAATTAAGCAACCGTAAACAGGTCATTAAAACCTGGAGCCGTGCTTCAATGATTATCCCCGACATGGTCGGTGAAACAATCGCTGTGCACAATGGCAAAACGTTTGTACCTGTATTCGTAACGGAAAATATGGTCGGTCACAAACTCGGTGAGTTTTCTCCAACCCGTAATTTCCGTGGCCACGGTGGTAATAAAAAATAATTGGTCATCAGGTCGTCAAGACCTGGTTTCAAATTTAAATAAACAATGGAAGCAGTAGCTAAACTGAGAAATTGTCCGATGTCGCCGCGTAAAATGCGTCTAGTAGTAGACAACATTCGCGGTAGGAAGGTGGTAGACGCCCTCGGCATTCTGAAATACACCAATAAAGAAGCAGCAGTATGGCTCGAGAAGCTCGTCCTGTCCGCTATCAACAATTGGGAACAGAAATCCGAACAGGCCGGCGCCGCTGACGACTACGAACTGTACATAAAAACGGCCTTCGTGGACGGTGGTGGTATCATTTACCGCTTCCTTCCAGCACCGCAAGGCCGTGCTTACCGGGTGCGTAAACGCCGTAACCACGTTACGATTGTTGTCGCCAACCGTGTAGCGCTCGACAGCGAACAAAACTCTTAGAAATCACTCATTCGCACATCCTCATTCAGTAATAAAATGGGTCAGAAAGCAAATCCGATTGGTAATCGCTTGGGCATCATTCGCGGTTGGGATTCTAACTGGTATGCCGACAAAGACTACGGTCTTAAAGTGGTAGAAGACGAAAAAATTCGGAACTACCTCCGTGCGCGCCGTCCAAAAACAGCAACGGCCGATCCGCGCGACCGTAACAAGCCAATGCAAAACGGTATCAGCCGTGTTGTCATTGAGCGTACGATGAAGCGCGTTACCGTCACCATCCACACCAGCCGCCCCGGTATCATTATCGGTAAAGGTGGTAAGGAAGTTGACCTCATTAAAGAAGAACTCAAGGTGCTCACGGGCAAAGATGTTCAAATCAACATCTTTGAGATCCGGAAACCTGAACTCGATGCCAATATTGTGGGCGAACAAATCGCCAAGCAAATTGAAGCGCGTATCAACTACCGCCGTGCCATCAAAGGTTCTATCCAGGGCACCATGCGTGCCGGAGCGGAAGGAATCAAGGTGCGTATCAGCGGCCGGGTAGGTGGCGCAGAGATTGCACGCAGTGAAGAATATAAAGAAGGTCGTACGCCGCTGCATACTTTCCGTGCCGATATCGACTACGCCTGGGTGGAAGCCCAGACCGTATACGGTAAAATCGGGATCAAAGTATGGCTTTTCAAAGGCGAAGTACTGACCAAACGCGAACTCACGCCATTTGCAGCAGCAGAAGGCACCGGTGGAGATCGCCGCGAAGGCGGTGATCGCGGTGGCGATCGCAGAGGTGGTGGCGACCGTGGTGGAGACCGCGGTGGACGTGGAGATCGCCGCGAAGGCGGTGACCGCGACCGTGGAGATCGCCGCGAAGGCGGCGGCGGTGATCGCAACCGGGGTGGAAGCGGCGGTGGAAACCGCGGCGGAGCCGGCGGAGGCGCTAATCGCGGCGGAGCAGGTGGCGGCGGCAATCGCGGCGGAGCAGGTGGTGGTGCTAATCGCGGCGGAAGCGGCGGTGGCGGCAACCGCGGCGGAAGCGGCGGCGGACCACGCAGGTAAAAGGCAAAAAGCAAATGGCAAATTTGCAGTTCGTTCAACCCATTTTGCCCTTTGCTCTTTAAAAATTGCCCTCTGCCTTTTTATTAACGGCTCATTTAATGCTAACTTTTGAAAATTCTTGTATTGTGTTGTACCTTTGCAGCCCGTTTTCGGGAAAAACAAAGGAACCAAACGCAAAACATTGATTGACAGGCTTTTAAATTGACATAGGATGTTACAGCCAAAACGTCAAAAATATCGCAAGCAACATAAAGGCCGCAACCGCGGGCTTGCCCATAAAGGGAGTTCCATTTCTTTCGGCTCTTTCGGCCTGAAATCACTGGAATTCAGCCGGATCACCAGCCGTCAGATCGAGTCCGCTCGTATTGCACTGACGCGCCACATGAAACGGGAAGGTAAGGTGTGGATTCGCATCTTCCCGGACAAGCCGCTTACCTCTAAACCTGCGGAAGTACGTATGGGTAAAGGTAAAGGTGCTGTGGACCACTATGTTTGCGAAGTACAACCAGGTCGTATCCTGTTCGAAATTGAAGGAGTCAGCGAAGAACTGGCACACGAGTCACTTCGGCTCGCTGCCCAAAAACTTCCGGTACTCTGCAAGGCAGTGACGCGTTACGACTTTGAAGGATAAAATTAAAAGTTTATGGGTTTAAAAGTTTATTGTGTATAAACTATAAACGCATTAACCATCAACACAAATAAAATGGCAAAGGAGAAATTAGAACTTGCTGACATGACTGTCGCCGACCTGCAAGCCGAACTGGCTAGCCTGGAACTCGAGTATCAGCAGATGAAATTCGACCATGCGGTAAAAGGTATCGCCAATCCGATGGAAATTCGTGAACTGCGTCGCAACATTGCACGTATCCTCACGGAAGGCCGCAAACGCGAATTAGCAGTGATGACTCCGGAGCAACTTGAATTGCGTTCTAAGTTGCGGATTCGTCGCCGTCGCCAGAAATAAAAGCATTCAACTCATTTACATCTAAATAGATGGAAGCAGTAGTAAGAAATCTTCGCAAGCAGAAAACCGGTGTGGTCGTATCCAATAAAATGGATAAAACCGTAGCCGTCAAGGTGGAACGCCGCCTGATGCACCCGCTGTACGGAAAATTCGTAAAGCGTTCCAAGAAGTTCTTCGCACACGACGAAGAAAACACTTGTAACATAGGTGATACCGTACGCATCATGGAAACGCGTCCGCTCAGTAAAATGAAGCGCTGGCGTTTGGTCGAAATCATCGAAAGAGCAAAATGATTTGTAGTTAAGGTTATGAGTTATAAGTTATGAGTGATGAGTTATACTCAGATTCATGCTTAAGGCTCAAAACGCTCATAACTCATAACTCATAACTCATAACTAAGTAAAGATTATGATTCAGCAAGAGTCTCGTTTGAATGTGGCCGATAATTCCGGCGCGAAAGAGGTGCTTTGCATCCGCGTCCTGGGCCATACCCGCCAGCGTTATGCCGGTGTCGGCGATAAAATCGTCGTGACGGTGAAAGATGCTTCTCCAGGTGGTGTGAAGAAAGGTACAGTGTCCAAAGCTGTTATCGTTCGCACACGCAAAGAAATCCGCCGCAAAGATGGTTCATACATCCGCTTCGACGACAATGCGGTGGTGCTTTTGAATGCCTCAGATGAGCCGCGTGGTACGCGTATTTTCGGGCCGGTTGCCCGCGAACTCCGCGACAAGGACTATATGCGTATTATCTCATTGGCTCCTGAAGTTCTCTAATCAGCAATTATCCATTTAGCACATTTTTACAATGGCTACGAAAAATAAAGTAAAACGTTTCGCACCCAAATTGCACGTCCGCAAAGGCGACAAGGTGGTGGTTATATCCGGCGACGATAAAGGTAAAACCGGCATAGTACTTCAGGTATTCGCCGCTAAAAACCGCGCTATTGTCGAAGGCATTAACATGGTGAAAAAACACGTCAAGGCCTCGCAAACCGAGGAAGGTGGTATCCGTGATATGGAATCAACCATTCACATCTCCAACCTCGCACACGTGGACCCCAAATCAGGGGAAGCCACGCGCGTCGGTCTCCGTGTCGAAAATGGCGAAAAGGTTCGCTTTTCTAAAAAATCCGGCAACGTCATTAAGTAATGAAATACGTACCTCGTCTCAAAACAAAATACCAGAAGGAAGTGGTACCTGCGCTCATGCAGCAGTTCAACTATACTTCTGTCATGCAGGCTCCGCGCCTGTTGAAGATCTGTATCAACCAGGGCATCGGTGATGCTACGGGCGATAAAAAAATGATCGACAACGCCGCCAACGAACTGTCGACTATCGTCGGCCAGAGAGCCGTTTCCACAAAGGCCCGTACTTCGGTCTCGAACTTCAAACTTCGCGAAGGAATGCCCATCGGTGTGCGCGTTACCCTGCGCGGCGAGCGTATGTACGAATTTCTCGATCGCTTTATCTCGATCGCGATGCCACGTGTACGCGACTTCCGCGGGATCAACGACAAAGCATTCGACGGCCGCGGAAACTTTACCATGGGTGTGACCGAACAAATCATATTCCCGGAAATAGACATCGATAAAGTGTCGAAAATCATGGGTATGGACATTTCTTTCGTAACCTCCGCTAATACGGACGCCGAAGCCTACGCATTGCTGAAGGAGATCGGTATCCCATTTGTTAAAAAATCAGAAACAGCGCAAAATGGCTAAGAAATCCATCATTGCCCGTGAGATAAAACGTCAGCGCCTGGTAGCAAAATATGCCACCCTCCGCAAAAAGTTGAAAGAAGCCGGTGATTATGATGCACTGGACAAACTCCCGCGCAATTCTAATCCAATTCGTTTGCATAACCGTTGCCTGCTCACTGGTCGTCCGAAAGGATACATGCGCAAATTCGGTATCTGCCGTGTGAAGTTCCGTGAAATGGCTTTGTATGGCAAAATCCCAGGTATCACAAAAGCATCCTGGTAATTTTTAAGTGTTTTGGTGTTTTTAAAAGTGTTTTAGGGTTTTGGTATTTTAGTGTTTTAGAGCGTTAGCATCCGAAAACACAAAAACACAAAAAAACAAAAACACAAAAAAGCATTTTTTTAGAATACAATCAATCGAGAAGATACAATGCAAGTCACTGACCCGATAGCAGACTATTTGACCCGCATCCGCAACGCGCAGATGGCTGGCCATCGCATCGTCGAGATTCCGGCTTCCCGTATCAAGAAGTCCATTACGGAAATCTTGTATGATCAGGGTTACATTCTCAAATATACATTCGAGGACAAAACTCCTGAAAATAAACAGGGCATCATCAAAATTGCACTGAAGTATGATACGGCTACCAAACAGCCTATCATTCGCGACCTGGTACGCGTTAGCCGCCCGGGTCTGCGTAAATTCTCCGGTGCAACGGATATTCCGCGTATTATTAATGGCCTGGGCATTATGATCGTTTCTACTTCGAAAGGAGTAATGACGGACAAAAAAGCCCGCGAGATGAATGTTGGCGGCGAGTTGCTCTGCTATGTTTCCTAATCATCTAAGCATCAAAAACTTAGAATAAGAATTCATTTGCGATATGTCACGCATTGGTAAAATGCCGATACAAATTCCGGCAAAAGTGGAAGTCTCGGTCGCGTCCGATAATACGGTTACCGTAAAAGGCCCGAAAGGATCACTTTCTCAAAAAGTGGACCCAGATATAAGTGTGCAAATTGAAGACGGCACACTTTCTGTTACGCGCCCGACTGATCAGAAGCGGCACAAAGCCCTGCACGGCTTGTATCGCGCACTGCTCAACAACCTGGTAACTGGTGTCAGCGAAGGTTACACCCGTGAAATGGAAGTAATCGGCGTAGGTTTCCGTGTAGAGAATCAGGGCAATCTCCTGACCCTCACCATCGGTTACTCTCACCCGATTATGTTCTCCATACCACCGGAAATCAAAGTGTCGACCGCCATGGAAAAAGGCTCGGCGCCGCTGATCCGCCTGGAAGGTTCCGATAAGGAACTCCTTGGACAGGTATGCGCTAAAATACGCGCCTTCCGCAAACCTGAGCCCTACAAAGGAAAGGGTATCATGTTCAAGGGTGAAGTGGTGCGCCGCAAAGCAGGTAAAACTGCCGGTGGTAAGAAGTAATAACGATTGGATCGCGTCGCGTTCCGGTTGGTTATTCTACCCGCGCGCCGCTCTATTCATACTTAATTATCATGTTTTCCCGGTCGGTAATCGGGAGAGCCAAAATTGATAAAACAATGAAACGCACAAAAAAGCAAAGTCGTCAGCGCATTCACATGCGTATCCGTAAGAAAGTAAACGGTACGGCTGCGCGCCCAAGGCTGAGCGTCTTTCGCTCCAATAAATCCATTTACTGCCAGGTAATCGACGACCTGACAGGGCATACGCTGGCTTCGGCCTCTTCTGCCGGATTGACCGGAACGAAACAGGAACAGGCTACAGCAGTGGGCAAACTGATCGCGGAACGTACAAAGGCTGCCGGTATCGAAAACGTTGTTTTTGACCGCGGCGGTTACCTGTACCACGGTCGTGTGAAATCTTTGGCTGATGGCGCCCGTGAGGGAGGTCTTCAATTCTAAAGACTGATCTGAATATTTTTTAAGTCAACATCTCAACAATAGCTCGTCAACTATGGCACGGCAAGAAAGAGAAAGAGATAACTCCCGCACTTCTGAAGATTCGGGGCTCAAAGAAAAAATGGTTTCGCTCAACCGCGTAGCCAAAGTAACCAAAGGTGGTCGTACTTTCAGCTTTGCTGCCGTAGTGGTAGTAGGCGACGGTAAAGGCCGCGTAGGTCAGGGCTTGGGTAAAGCGCGCGAAGTTTCTGAAGCCATCGCCAAAGCGGTGAAGGACGCAGAAAAAAACCTCGTGAAAGTACCGGTACTCAATGGGACTATTCCCCATGAAGCGCGTGGTAAGTTCGACGCAGGCCGTGTATTGATCAAGCCTGCCGCTCACGGTACGGGTGTAATCGCCGGTGGCGCTATGCGTGCAGTATTGGAAATGGCAGGTATTCACGACGTGTTGGCTAAATCTCAGGGTTCTTCCAACCCGCACAACGTGGTGAAAGCCACGATTGCTGCACTGGCAAGCCTGCGCAGCCCGGTCGAAGTAGCCCGTCAGCGTGGTATTACAATGGAAAAATTGTTTAATGGTTAATTTAGGTACCAGTTCTAACACCAACAACTGATAACTAATAACTGATAACTAAAAAACATGAGCAAGGTAAAAATCACACTGGTCAAAAGCCCGATTGATAAAACAAAACGGCAGAAAAACACGCTCACCGCGTTGGGATTCCGCAAGATGAATCAAACGGTGGAGCATGAAGCCAATCCCCAGATTCATGGAATGATCCGGGTTGTTCAACATTTGGTTCAGGTCGAAAACGCCTGATTACACAAGTGATTCATCATTGAAAGTCAACAAAAAAAAACCTGTTGTGGGACTAATGCCCCTTCGGGTTTTCATATCGAATAAAACACAGCAATGGAACTCAATAATCTTCGTCCGGCACAGGGTTCTGTGAAAAAAGAAAAACGCATTGGTCGCGGTACAGGATCCGGCCATGGCGGTACTTCCACACGCGGTCACAAGGGTGATAAAGCCCGCAGTGGCTCGAAGGAAAAACGCCACTTTGAAGGCGGTCAGACACCTATGCAGCGTCGTTTGCCAAAACGCGGTTTCCATAATGTCAATCGCGAAGAGTATGTACCCCTCAACCTGGATGTACTCGAAGCATACGTGCAAAAATCAGGCGTGTCTACACTCGATGTAGCCATTCTGGTGGCTGCCGGTCTGGCCAAAGCCAGTGAAAAGATCAAAGTACTCGGCAACGGTACCTTGACTTCCAAAGTGAACATCAAAGCGCATGCAGTGTCTGCCTCCGCGAAAGCTGCTATTGAAGCAGCAGGTGGAAGTGTTGAACTTGTTTAAATTCTTCTCTCTCGGCAATGAAACTTTTTACGGTTCTCAAAAATATTTGGAGTATCAAGGAACTCCGCCAGCGTATTCTCTTTACGTTGGGTTTATTATTGGTGTACCGTGTGGGCACTTTTGTGGTATTGCCGGGTGTAATTCCGGCCGCGCTCGATAAAGCAGCTCAAAATCGCGGTTCCAATGACCTTCTGGGTCTTATCAACGTATTTACCGGTGGCGCATTCGACAACGCTGCTATTTTTGCCCTGGGCGTTATGCCTTATATTACTGCATCGATCATCGTGCAGTTGTTGGGTTTCGCGGTGCCTTATTTCCAGCGCCTGCAAACCAAAGAAGGGGAAAGCGGTCGCAAACAGATCAATCAGATCACGCGTTTGCTTACGGTGGCCATTACCCTGGTACAGGGCGGCGGTTACCTCCAGTTGATCCGCAGCACACCGGGCGCTATTTCTACTGAAATTCCGGATGGTCTGTTCTGGTTTACCAATATCATTATCCTGACTGCCGGTACTGTATTTTGTATGTGGTTGGGCGAACGGATTACCGATAAGGGTATCGGCAACGGTACTTCCCTGATCATTCAGGCCGGTATCATCGCCCGCTTGCCGCAAGCATTTGTTTTTGAATTCCAGAAACTTTTCGGCGACAACAAACTGCTGTTGTTCTTCGTGGAACTGGCATTCTTCTTCCTGATCGTTCTGGCTACTATCCTGGTGATACAGGGTGTGCGGCGCATTCCGATCCAGTTTGCCAAACGAATGGTGGGCCGCTCCGGCGGTTCCGTTCCAGCGGCCAGCGCACGGGACTACCTCCCACTGAAAGTAAACTCTGCAGGTGTTATGCCGATCATCTTCGCCCAGGCGCTGATGTTCCTGCCCGCAACTGCTTACCAATACCTCGCAGGCACACAGGCCAATACCGGTCGTCTGCACATGTTCAGCGACATTTATTCGCTGGGTTATAACGTGGCGTTTTTCCTCCTGATCGTTGTTTGTACTTATGTATACACAGCCCTGATGATCAACCCTACGAACTATGCCGAATACCTGAAACGCAACAATGCGTTCGTTCCGGGTGTTAAACCGGGTGAAGCCACCTCCGATTACATCGACAACATCATGACCCGGATCACACTCCCGGGCGCGGTTTTCCTCGGTATTCTCGGTATCATGCCATCTATCGCAGCTACTTTCGGAGTCAACCAACAGTTTGCCCTCTTCTTTGGCGGTACTACTTTGCTGATTATGGTAGGCGTTGCACTGGATACGTTACAAGTAATTGAAAGCTATTTGCTGACTCAGAAATACGATGGTCTTATCAAATCAGGCCGCATACAGGGACGTTCCGCACAGGGCCTCCAGGTAGGGCAGCCACAATAATAAGAACATGGGACTTTTCGGTTCGGGTAAAGAAGGCAAAAGAGTCTTCTACAAAACCAACGAAGAAATTGAATTGATGCGCAATGCCAACCTCCTGGTTTCCAAAACACTCGGATATGTTGGTACGCTGCTCAAACCCGGTATAACCGGAAAAGAACTGGATACGGCAGCGGAAGAATTTATCCGCGATCACAAAGCCCGACCAGCCTTCAAAGGTTACGGGTCGTCTCATAATCCTTTTCCAGGTTCACTCTGTATCTCGTACAATGATATTGTAGTGCATGGGATTCCTGGGAAAAGGGCATTTGGAGAAAAAGATATTGCTTCGGTTGATTGTGGTGTGGAGTTGGAAGGGTTTTATGGCGATGCGGCTTTTACTTTTGCTTTTGCAGATGTCGACGACGCCACTATGGAACTACTCCGGGTAACTTACGCCTCTTTATACAAAGGCATCGAGCAAGCAGTACACGGGAAACGGGTGGGAGATATTTCTTTCGCCATCCAGGACTACTGCGAACGACAACATAAATACGGTGTAGTGAGAGATCTGGTGGGACATGGGGTAGGCCGCTCTTTACATGAAGAACCCGAAGTACCTAACTTCGGCAAACGTGGAAAAGGCCCGGTTTTGATGGACGGTTTGGTGATTGCCATTGAACCGATGGTCAATATGGGAGTTAGAGATGTTTACCAGGATACGGATGGCTGGACCATCCACACCAGAGACAGAAAGCCGAGCGCTCATTACGAACACTCGGTAGCTGTACGGAAAGGAAAAGCGGATATACTCTCTACGCATGAATTTATTTTGGAGGCTGTAAAAAATAATAATTCTTTGCGGGAAATATCCCCAAAAAGTTAGACCTTTGCAGCCCAAAATTGAAAAGGCCTTATATGTCAAAAGAAGACATTATTAAACAAGACGGAGAAGTAGCGGAAGCGCTCTCCAATGCAAATTTCAAGGTGCGTCTGGAAAACGGCCACGTCATATTGGCGACCATTTCCGGTAAGATGCGCATGAACTACATCAGAATTTTGCCTGGTGATAAAGTTTCGGTAGAAATGTCGCCCTATGATTTATCGCGGGGACGAATTATTTACCGTTACAAATAATCAAGGTGTCAAATATAATTTTTGCAAACTGAAAATACGCCCGACATGAAGGTTAAACCGTCTATCAAAAAGCGTTCGGTTGATTGCAAAATTGTTCGCCGGAAAGGCAAACTCTATGTGATCAACAAAAAAAATCCGAAATTCAAACAACGCCAAGGCTAAATAATTGGCATTTGATTCGTTGGTAAATTATTGTCTGTCAATGATTTAATAATGAGTCAACTTATCAAAGGCTACAACAAATCAACAATAGAATATGGCACGTATTGCTGGTGTGGATTTGCCCCGTAACAAAAGAGGGGTTATCGGTCTGACCTATATCTATGGAATTGGCGCTACAACCGCCAAAGACATTCTGGATAAAGCGGGTATGGACGAAAACACGAAAGTGGAAAACTGGACGGATGAGAACATCAAGGCCATCACCCGTATCATTGCGGATGATTACCGTACCGAAGGTCAACTTCGTTCGGAAGTTCAGTTGAGTATCAAACGTCTGATGGATATCGGTTGTTACCGCGGTCTCCGTCACCGTAAAGGTTTGCCACTCCGTGGCCAGCGTACCCGTACCAATGCTCGTACCCGTAAGGGCAAGCGTAAAACGGTTGCCAACAAGAAAAAAGCAACGAAGTAATAGTGCTTAGTGTTTGGTTTTTAGTGTTTAGGAATCATTGCCTTTGGCAAGCCTAATCATAAAAGCCAAAGGCAAAGTGTCCAAAACACTAAACACTACATACTCAACACCAAAGTTTAAAGCACACTACCATATACAATGGCAAAAGGAGCTGCAAAAAAAGTTGTTAAGCGCAAAGTGAAAATTTCCCCCGAAGGAATAGTCTTCATTCGGGCCAGCTTCAACAATATTATCATTTCTATCACCAATAAGCAAGGTGAAGTAGTGTCATGGGCATCAGCCGGCAAGGCAGGTTTCCGTGGATCCAAGAAAAATACCCCATATGCTGCGCAAGTAGCTGCCAACGATGCCGCCAAAACAGCATTCGAAGCAGGTATGCGTACGGCTGAGGTATTCGTCAAGGGCCCGGGCTCCGGTCGCGAAGCGGCTATCCGTGCGATTGACCAGTCCGGTATCAAAGTAACCGTCATCAACGACGTTACGCCGATGCCGCACAATGGTTGCCGCCCGCCCAAACGCCGCCGCGTATAATTATTGCTGCTCACTTCATCTCATTATCGAATTCTAACACATTCCTGTAAAGAATGGCTCGTTATACTGGACCAACAACTAAAAAAGCCCGCACGTTCGGCGACCCGATTTTTGGGTTTGATAAAGCATTTGAACGCCGGAAGTATCCTCCCGGACAGCATGGTCTGTCTAAGAAGAAAAAACAGGCTTCAAACTATTCTTTGCAGTTGACGGAGAAGCAAAAAGCGAAATATACCTACGGTGTACTGGAGCGTCAATTCCGCAAAACCTTCGTCAGCGCAACACGCCGCCACGGTGTAACCGGTGAAGTATTGCTCCAACTGCTGGAAGCACGCCTCGACAATACGGTATATCGCCTGGGCATTTCACCAACACGCCGCGGCGCCCGCCAATTGGTAGGCCACCGCCACGTTACGGTGAACGGCAACATCGTCAACATCCCATCCTACTCGGTCAAGCCGGGTGATGTGATCGCGGTGCGCGGCAAATCGAAAGGTCTGGAAATTGTAACGACCCACGCCAACGCAAAAACAAGCAATGTGCGCCAGTTCGGCTGGCTGGAATGGAACCCTGATAAAATGCAGGGCACCTTCCTGGCTTACCCGCAACGCGACCAGATCCCGGAAAGGATCAACGAGCAGTTAATCGTAGAGTTGTACTCTAAATAAAGATAGTCATAGCAAAACGGTTGGCACTCGGTTACGGTGCCAACCATTTTCGCGTTTATGCTTTTCAATCCGATCTGCTCCGCCCTCGAACCAAATTTTGTTTTCCCACCCTTTTTAAGGAGACTTCCACAATATGAGTATTCTCAATTTCCAAAAGCCTGAAAAAATTCTGCTGCAAAAAGCAACTGATTTCGAAGGCACATTCGAGTTCAAACCACTGGAACCTGGTTTCGGCCAAACGGTGGGTAACTCGCTTCGTCGCGTCCTCCTGTCTTCATTAGAAGGTTATGCCATCAATGCCGTCCGTATTGGCGGCGTCGATCATGAGTTCGCAACCATTCGTGGCGTAGTTGAAGACGTGGTGGATATTGTATTGAATCTCAAGCAGGTCCGTCTGAAACAAGTCGTTCCCGACGATAAAAACCCGCAAGAAAAAATTTACCTGACCATCAGCGGCCGCGAAGAATTCCGCGCCGGCATGATCGAAGAGTTCAATAATGTGTTCAAAGTGATGAATCCCGACCTGCTGCTCTGCCGCATGGAACCGACCATCAACCTCGAACTCGAACTGACCATCAGCAAAGGCCGCGGCTACCAGCCCGCCGACGATGGCGCACCGAAAGACCTCGCTATCGGCGTTATCCCGATCGACGCGATCTATACCCCGATCAAAAACGTATCCTACAAAGTGGAAAATACCCGTGTAGGCCAACGTACCGACTATGAAAAACTGACCATCGACATCAAAACCGATGGCACGATTCACCCCGAAGACGCCATCCGTGAAGCCAGCCGTATCATGATCCAGCACCTGATGCTGATCACAGACGACAACATCACGTTCGATACACCAACCAGCCGCGAGGAAAATGTAGTGGATGAACACATCCTGCACATGCGCAAACTGTTGAAAACTTCCCTGGAAGACCTCGACCTCAGCGTGCGTGCCTACAACTGCCTCAAAGCAGCCAAGATCAATACCCTGGCCGAAATGGTGCGCTACGATACCCACGAATTGCTCAAATTCCGCAATTTCGGTAAAAAATCGCTGGTGGAAATCGAAGAACTGCTGCAAGATAAGGGCCTGACCTTCGGAATGGACCTAGCCAAGTATAAACTGGACGAAGAATAAATCTTAATGATGAATGATGAGCGATGAATGATGAATACCGCTTTAGAGTACTCTACGGTGATATTCATCATTCATCATTCATCATTCATCATTCATCATTCATCATTAACAAAGTGTGGTAACTGCATGAGCGCCTCGTGCTGCTCCAGTGCCGCCACCTACAAAAAGGTACCTGTACCATGAGACACGGAGATAAAATAAACAATCTCGGACGCACCGCTTCCCACCGCCGCGCAATGCTGGCAAACATGACTATTTCGTTGATCGAGCACAAACGCATCACAACGACTTTAGCCAAAGCAAAAGCCCTGCGCCGCTACGCGGAACCGCTGATCACCAAATCCAAAGACAATTCCACACACTCCCGCCGCGTAGTTTTCAGCTACCTGCAGAACAAAGAGGCGCTCACCGAACTGTTCGGCCCTGTAGCTGCTAAAATTGCAGATCGCCCGGGCGGTTACCTGCGTATCATCAAACTCGGCTTCCGTCGCGGTGACGGTGCTGAAACAGCGATGATCGAATTTGTAGACTTCAACGAAACCTACAACCCGAATGCAGGCAAAACCAAAACGGCCAAGAAAACCCGCCGTGGTGGTAAAAAAGCAGTAGAGGCTGTTGCTGCTCCGGCAGTAGTAGATGCTCCGGCTGAAGTAATAGAAGAAGTGGAAGAAGTTGCTGCAGCACCTGTAGCAGCAGTGGAAGAACCCGTAATTGCACAAGTCGAAGAAGCCGCTGCACCAGTTGTAGAAGATGCCGTTGAAGTGGCTGAAGAAGCCGCTCCTGTAGCAGAAGCCGCCGCTGAAGAAGTGGTTGCCGAAGCCACGGAAGAAGCGCCTGCCGCCGACGAAACGCCTGCTGCGGAAGAAGAAGAGAAAAAAGATTAATACCAGATACAGTAGAAGTGGATGTGCAAGTGTAAGTTTTATACATTTGCACGTCCACTTTGAATAGGGGGGATTAGCTCAGCTGGTAGAGCGCTTGCATGGCATGCAAGAGGTCATCGGTTCGAATCCGTTATCCTCCACGTTGATTATCAAGGGTTTGCGCGCAAGCGTGAACCCTTTTTTATTGAGCGGTTTAAACATGGTTTAAACAAACGGTAGTTCAAGTTGATGGAATAATAAGCCTGAGAGATAAATAGAAAAATACCCTGTGAGGCAAAGCTTGAATTATTGGAAAAGTAGCAGCACTCCTTTGACATTCAAAAAATATGGTTGGAACTGATAGGCTTTTCATTCTGTTAACGCACTATGCAAAAATCCATCTCGCGAAAATTTCTAGAAAC
This sequence comes from Saprospiraceae bacterium, assembly GCA_020847425.1. Taxonomy (GTDB): domain Bacteria; phylum Bacteroidota; class Bacteroidia; order Chitinophagales; family Saprospiraceae; genus M3007. The sequence goes on along the minus strand of JADLCC010000119.1, from coordinate 7,804 downwards.
CGCTCAATCAGATTTGAGCGCTGCTCGTCTTCTTCATCAAAACGGAGCCTTCCCTCATGCCATATTCTCCTTACAACAATCGATCGAAAAAACTATAAAAGCGGTCGGGTTGCAAGTTGGTCTGATCTCTTTTGATGGCGATGCGGTCAATTTTAGGTCGTTCACGGGTAATCCATTTCATGGAACAATACGTGTATAAGTATGTTGACTAATAGTTCTTTTATCTAAACAGCGTTGCAAAGGTTAGAATTGCCTCGCATTTTATTTATTAAACTACCTTTGCGGCATGAACGCTTTCCGGAAATCGCTTTTGCTGATTTTTTGCCTTCGCCTGCTGTTATCCGGCGGGACGGTAGCGGAATTGTTCAAACTGCCTGCACTGATCGGCCACTACCTGCACCACTCCCAGACAGAAAAGCACACCTTTGTTGACTTCCTGAAAGATCATTACGGCTCACACGACCACCACGATCAGGACACCGCAGAACACCAGGCACACCATAAATTGCCGTTCAGCGGGCACTACCCGGACGGCATGAAAGAACCGGCACAGCCCTTTATTCTGGATGCCGGTCTGAAATACCTACCCATTGACCCTTCCATACCGGAAAACCCGCTGGTGTATATGGAAACGCAATGGCATTCTCAATTTTCCCCTACTTTCTGGCAGCCGCCTAAAATCGGCTAACCCTTCCTTTTTGTGCGCGTAAACCATTCCGGTTTTCGCGCAACCTGCCTGCACCATAGCCGTGCGGGCTGTTCCCATTTTCTCAATTCTATTTTCAAAATATGAAAAAGACCATGCTCTTTGCAATGGTATGCCTGCTATCTATGTGGGCCTGCCATTCGCATAGCCACGATACCGGAAACGGTCATACACATAACCCTGACGGTAGCCACCCGACCACGGAAGCGCCGGAACTCGAACCACTCGCCTACACGCTTTATGCAACGCATGTAGAACTGTTCGTGGAATTTAAACCGCTGGTAGTGGGTCAAGAATCCCGCTTTGCGGCGCACCTGACGGTTTTAGGTGAACAATTCACAGCACTTTCCGAAGGCAAAGTGACCGTAAGCCTTTCCGGCAACGGCGGTCATACGGTAGATACGGCAGCACAGCCGGGCATTTTCCGGTTACGGCTTACACCTGCTTCTGCTGCTCAAAAGGCTACACTGACGTTCAACATTGTGACCAAAAATTTTACTGATAAGATAGTCATTCCTGACGTGGCGGTATGGCCCGACGAAGCCGCCGCGCTGGCTGCACAGGAACCCGAAAAGGCTTCAAATGATATTTCCTATCTGAAAGAACAGGCATGGAAAACCGATTTCGCTAACGTGGAAGTGCAGGCGCGCCCGTTCGCCGAAGTGATCCGTGCCACCGGACAAATCCTTTTTGCCCCCGGCGATGAAGCCATAGTGTCCGCACCGGCAGAAGGGATGGTGCAATTTAATGGAGACAAACTACTGGCAGGTCAGGCCGTAAAATCCGGCAATGCTCTATTCACAGTATCCGGTCGCACGATCAATGACGGCAGCCTGGACGCCCGTATTCAGGAAGCGCGGACACAGTACGCGAAGGCAAAAGCAGATTATGAGCGGCTTGGCCCGCTGGCACAAGACAAAATCGTAAGCCAACGCGAATACCTGGACGCACAGAACCGTTTCGAGTTGGCACAACTGAATGTGCAGGCGTTGACCAAAAACTACGGGAAAAGCGGTGTAAGGATCGGCGCACCGATCAGCGGCTACATTCAAACCCTGCACGTTACGCCGGGTCAATACGTGCAGGCCGGTCAGCCGTTGGCTACGTTGGTAAAAAACAAACGGCTCACGATCCGTGCCGACGTTTCGCAGCAGTACGCGGACAAAATCGCTTCCGTTCGTTCGGCCAACTTTACGCTGCCTGACGGTAGTTCCTGGTCGCTCGAAGCCCTGCGCGGTCGCCTGGCTGCTTCCGCAAAATCCGCTGCGCCGGGCAGTCCGTTCATTCCCGTCTTCTTTGAAATGGATGCACAGCAGGGTTTCCTGCCGGGCACTTACGTGGACACTTATTTGCGTACTGCGAACAATCAGCAGGCATTGACCGTGCCCAAATCGGCACTGATAGAAGAACAGGGTATTTTTTACGTGTACGTGCAGACGGAAGGGGAGAGTTTTCAGAAAAGGGAGGTAAAAACCGGCTCGAATGACGGCGTGAACGTGCAAATCCTGTCCGGACTGACACCCGGCGAACGGGTCGTTTCCAAAGGCGCGTATCAGATCAAACTGTCGTCTATGTCGGGCACGATGCCTGCACATGGTCACGAACACTAATTTCTTCATCTAAACTGCGCCTGTTATCATGTTAAACAGAATTATAAAGTATTCCCTGCAAAACCGCCTGCTCATACTGGCAGCATCGGCGTTGTTGCTGGTTTGGGGAAGTTACACAGCGCTACGTATGGAGGTAGACGTGTTTCCCGACCTCACAGCGCCCACCGTCGTCGTGTTAACGGAAGCGCACGGCATGGCCCCGGAAGAAGCCGAACGCTTAGTTACATTCCCCATTGAAACCGCCGTCAATGGCAGCACCGGCGTGCGCCGCGTGCGTTCTTCCACGGCTGCCGGTATTTCCATCGTTTGGGTGGAATTTGATTGGGGTACGGACGTTTTCCGGGCACGTCAGATCGTTACCGAAAAAATGTCGACCGTAGCGGAACGACTGCCTGAAGGCGTCGGTGCGCCAATGCTGGCCCCGCAATCGTCGATCATGGGGGAAATTATGCTCATCAGCGTAACTTCCGACAGTGTAAGCGCTATCGACCTGCGCACGGTTGCCGACTGGAGCATTCGCCCGCGCCTGCTGGCTATCGGCGGCGTTTCGCAGGTAGTGGTTATCGGCGGCGAATACAAACAGTTTCACATCCTGGCTTCGCCACAAAGAATGCTGCACTACGGTGTTACGTTGCAGGAATTGATCGAGGCGGCGCGCGGAAGCAACAGGAATGCTGCTGGTGGTTTCTTGCGCGAATATGGAAATGAGTATATCGTGACCGGCGTTGCCCGTACCAGCGACCCCGCCGAAATCGGCAAATCGGTTGTGAAATCCACTAACGGTGTGCCTGTTACCATTGCCGACGTGGCGGAAGTAAAGATCGGATCGGCGGTTAAGATCGGCGAAGGCTCGATGAACGGCACACCTGCCGTGATTATGACCGTAATGAAGCAGCCCAATACAAACACATTGGTACTGACAGAGCAAATCGAACGGTCTTTGACTGATCTGTCCGGACAATTACCGGCAGGGGTAAAGGTCAATACGCAGATTTTCCGGCAGGCTGATTTCATTGAAGCATCCATCGGCAACATTCAAAAGACGCTATATGAAGGAATGATTTTCGTGATCGTCGTGCTGTTAGTGTTCCTGGCAAATCTGCGTGCTACGTTTATTTCACTGCTGGCAATCCCTATTTCGTTGGTGGTTGCCATTCTGGCTTTAAAATGGTTGGGCTTTACCATCAATACGATGAGTTTGGGCGGTATGGCTATCGCTATCGGCAACTTGGTAGACGATGCGATTATAGACGTGGAAAATGTGTTTCGCCGGTTGAAGGAAAACGCACAGCGACCACAGGCAGAAAGACGTGCTACTCTGGACGTCATCTATGACGCATCGGTGGAAGTACGGGCATCGGTTATCAATGCTACTTTTATCATTATTGCTGCGTTCGTGCCGCTGTTTTTCCTGTCTGGTATGGAAGGCAGATTGCTGGCACCGTTGGGCATTGCGTTCATTGTGGCACTCTTTGCTTCACTGATTGTGGCCGTCACGCTGACGCCGGTTCTATGCGGTCTGCTGCTGACCGATGAAAAGATGTTGCAGCGCCAACACGGGGAAAGTTGGGTGGTGCGCAACTTGAATGCAGGGTACGAAAAAGCGCTTGCCCTGGCACTGCGATGGAAGCCGATTGTTATTGGCACAGCGGTTGTACTATTTACCATAGCGGCTTTTCTGTTGACGCGTGCAGGTCGAAGTTTCCTGCCTGAATTTAATGAAGGTTCGCTTGTTATCAGTGCAGTGAGTTTGCCGGGCATTTCACTGGAGGAAAGCAACAAGATCGGGACACAGATAGAAAAAACGCTGCTGACCATTCCGGAAATAAAGGTAGTCACCCGCCGAACAGGTCGCGCCGAACAGGACGAACACGCACAAGGGGTGAACGCTGCTGAAATAGACGCGCCCTTCGTGCTGACAGACCGGACACGCGAAGCATTCATGCAGGACGTGCGGCAAAAACTGGCATCCATTACAACGGCAAATATTACCATCGGCCAACCCATCGGGCACCGGATAGACCACATGCTTTCCGGAACGCGGGCGAATATCGCTATTAAGGTTTTCGGGCCTGATCTGAACAGGATGTTTACCCTCGCAAACGGTATTAAAACGGCTATTTCAGACATTCCCGGTTTGGTAGACATTGGCGTAGAACAGCAAACGGAAATCCCGCAAATTCAGATCAAAGGTAAACGCGAAATGCTGGCACGGTACGGCATTTCAATAGGCGATTTTACCGAATTTGTGGACGTGGCTTTTGCCGGTGAGAAGGTAGGCGAAGTGTACGAAGGCGCGCAAAGTTTCGATCTGGTAGTGCGCTACGATCCGCAAAATCAGGGCGCAATGGAAAATATGCGTAACACACTGATAGACGCCGGGAATGGCCACAAAATACCGCTGACGTATGTAGCCGACATCGTTTCCACATCCGGGCCGAACACTATCAACCGGGAAAATGTGCAGCGCAAAGTAGTGGTATCCGTCAACGTTTCCGGTCGAGACCAGAAAAGCGCCGTGACCGATATTCAGACGGCTATCAGTCAATCGGTGCAAATGCCGGAAGGCTACCGGATAGAATACGGTGGACAATTTGAATCGGAAGCGGAAGCGTCGCGTACCCTGCTCATGGCTTCGCTGTTGTCGCTGGTTATTGTCTTCCTGTTGCTTTACACAGAATTTGGAAGTGTGCCACTCGCTACGGTTATTCTGCTAAACCTGCCGTTAGCGCTGATCGGCGGCGTCATGAGTATTTCGCTGACGTCCGGCATTATCAGTATTCCCGCTATCATCGGTTTCATTACCCTATTCGGTATTGCTACCCGGAACGGCATTCTGCTGGTCTCGCACTATGAACACTTGCAACACATAGAGGGGCTATCCTTAAACGAGGCTGTACGGCGAGGTTCAAAAGATAGGCTGAGCCCTATTTTAATGACGGCACTAACAGCTGGTCTCGCTCTCGTTCCGCTGGCACTCGGTGGCGACCTCCCCGGCAATGAGATTCAAAGCCCTATGGCAAAGGTCATACTTGGCGGACTGCTCAGTTCGACGCTGCTCAACCTATTCATTGTACCTATTGTGTACTTATTAATTAACCGAAAAAACGCCCGCACATGAAACAGGCTTTGCTTTTTGCGTTGACGCTCATCCTGACGTACCGGGTCAGCGCTCAAACGCCTTTCCAGAATATTCTGACAGATATTGCTGCTAATAATCCAGATGTACGGGCACGCCAAAAGGCGCAAGACGCCCGCGTATCCGCGTATCGCACAGGAATAACGCCTTACGATCCGACCCTGTCATTTGATTACCTGATAGGCTTTCCGCGTACCGGTGGCAACCAGACCGATTTCCTGGCAGTTCAGTCCTTCGATTTTCCAAGTGTCTATTCCAAAAAACGAGCATTGGCCGGAATGGCTGAATCAGGCAGCATGTATGCTGTCGCGTCGCATCGCCAGGAAGTGTTGCTGGAGGCCCGGCACACGTTGGTAGAACTCACCTATGCCAATAAAATGAATGCGGAATGGGAGCGTCGTACCGCACAGGCAGAACAGGTGTACCGGATGCTGGAGCGAAAAATGAATGAAGGGGAAGGCAATATTCTGGATGCCAACAAAGCCAAACTGCAATGGCTGGCTTTGCAGAACGAACGGCAACTACTGGAAAGCCGCCGTTCACAGTATCGGGAACAATTGGCTATGCTATCCGGCGGTCGTGCCGTAGCCTATGCCGATACCCTGTACCCTATGCTGCCCTCGTTGCCTGCATTCGATTCATTGGAAACCTGGCTGGAAAGCATAGACCCTACCCTGAAAGCGATACAAGCGGAAGAACGTATGGCTATGCAGGAAGTGAGCATAGCAAAGGCACTATTGTTCCCGCGTCTGGAAGCGGGCTATCATTATCAGGGCATATTGGGTCAGCGCTTCCACGGTCTGCACGTTGGAATGTCCGTCCCGTTGTGGGAGAAGAAAAACACCGTGCAGCAACGGCAGTTAGAAGCGCTGGCTGTGCAAGGAGAAATTGAAGCCCACAGAAACGAACACTACTACCAGGTCAAACAGGCATACGAACGATACACCGGTTTGCGGCAAACGCTTTCCGATTATCAGGCGCTACTGACTTCGACCAACAACCTTCCCTTACTGGAAAAAGCACTGCGTGCCGGTCAGATTTCAGCTACGGAATACTACCTGGATGCATTGCAATTCTATGCCCTGGCTGATAAAGCGCTGCTGCTGGAAAAGGAAATGTATTTGGCGGCGGTGGAATTGTGGCAGACGGGGTGGTAAGCGTATTCGACCAGGCACCACTTCGGCCTGAAGAAAATCCTGAATGGAGGCTGCTAACCCAGGTTCATCTTCGATCAGTAAAATTTTCACAGGGCAAAGATAAGGGGGCAATTTTGGAGAGAAGCCGCCGAAAAAAGTTTTCCTTCATGCAACCTTTTTCATTAGTGGTTTGCACTTAGGCTTTTAATACACGCATATGAAACACACCCATTTGCTGCCCGACCCGGAAGGGTTCGCGCTGGCGAAGGCCTGCCATGCGGGCAATCGTCAGGCGCAGTATGCTTTATGGGGGCAATTCAAAAACCGTATGTTCGGCGTATGCCAGCGATTCACAACTTCCCGGCAAGAGGCGGAAGATTTGTTGCAAGAATCGTTTGTACAGGTATTCCGTGACATAGGCCGGTACCGAGGTGAAGGAAGTTTGGAAGGATGGGTAAGGCGCATCGTATTGCGTACTGCTATTGCGCATGTGCAAAAGCAACGCACCAAAACGGAAATGTTGAATGAAACAGAATTGGAACAAGTGTTATCAGTTGCAGACCAGGCTTTTAGCAATCCGGATTCAGACGAACCCGGCCGTTTGGTCGCATTGCTGCAAAAACTGCCGCCAGGATTTCGGGCTGTGCTGAACCTCTACGTGATTGAAGAACGAAGCCACGAGGAAATTGCACGGGAATTGGGTATTACTGTCAGTACATCCAAATCACAACTTAACCGGGCCAAAGCATTTTTGCGCGGACTCGTAGATAAAACACTGCTAATGTTATGACACAACCGCCACTTAATGAACATGACGAACTGGAGCAATATCTTCGTTCCGAATTGCGTGATTTTGCTCCGGAAGCGCCTGACCTGCTTTGGACAGGTATCGAAGCACAGTTACCACGTCGTCGCCGTCGTATGATATTTTTCTGGTGGTGGCTAACTGGAGGTATAACCGTAGGCCTGTTGACGGGTATGACCTACAGTTACAATAGCCAGCAGCCGATTGCCTTGAGTACTACGACTATAAAGTCGTCCGTAAACTATGAGCAGTCTCAAAATACCACTGCCACCGTTGAAACATCGGCTGTAACTCTGACTAATTTGCCTGCATCAAATGAGCCAGAATCTGTGAAGGAGAAAGGTGCAAATCCATTGAAGCCAAGCCGAAAGCATGATGCCGAAATTCTATCAGTTCAAGTAATTTCTG